>NZ_BAZI01000125.1 GCF_001310775.1 Stenotrophomonas pictorum JCM 9942 | reverse complement strand
TTGGCCGTTTCATTTGGCCTGAACCTACCTGACTTCGCCATTGCAATAGCCCCATCAGCACTTGTTCGACTGCATCCGGAAGGGAAAGACTTGGGTACCAGCCCTGTCTTTGCTTCCAAAGCAATCGAGCAGCTGAGCTGGCTCAACTACGCATCCAAAGAGCTGATTCCACTGCAGGTTCGTAGGGACATCGCCGTATTCGACTGGTGGGTTCACAATGCTGACCGGACGCTCACGGGCAATGGTGGCAACCCCAACCTGCTGTTCGACACCAGCACATCCGAGCTGATCGTGATCGACCACAATCTTGCATTCGACCCTGATTTCAACGAGGAAGCCTTCCTCAGTACGCATGTGTTCAGTGATGAATGGCGCGGCCTTTGCCAAGATCTCATGGAAATGGCAAATTACCGGACTAGGCTCAACCAAGCACTTGCAGCCTGGGACCAAGCTTGGCAGCAGGTCCCCGACGAGTGGCTGTTCCATGATGATGAGCAGTCAATACCCGTCAACTTCGATGCAGTAGCCTGCAAGACATTGCTTGAGCGCTGCGATCATCAGGATTTCTGGAGGATGGCATGAAGACTAAGGTCGCTTGCCAATACGCGATTGTAAGGTTCACTCCTTACGCCGAAACTGGCGAATTCGCCAACGTGGGCGTTGTACTCGCGTGTCCGGAGATCAACTACCTGCAAGGCCAGCTCGCCCCGCTGAAAAGAACGCTGCGTATAACCAACTTCTTCCAGGGATTGGAGGCTCGCATATACCGGGAAGCAATGAAGTATGTGGCAACAGAAATAAATCGCGTCGAAAATGCAGTAAAGCGTGAGGAAATCCCGGCTCATTTTGCTTTCGATTCAATCACGCGCCCACGTGAAGCACTTGTCACCTTCAGCCATACGCGGGTGATCTTGTCTGAGTCCCCAGAAGTAACTCTGAAGCAGCTATATGACCGCTTCATTGAGCGCGACTTCGCGACCAAGGAGTATCACGAGCAAATCCTCACCAAGGGGGTTGGCAAGATCCTAAGCACTGCGAGGCTGAAGACCTACTTCGATGACAGGGCCGTTGGTGACGACACGTACAATGTGAAGTTCCCGTTTGTCTCCACGAACCCAGATGTTCCACAGGTCGTCATCAAGCCGCTCTTTTTAGGCCACGATGAGCCGAACAAGATTTTTGAGCATGGCGGCACATGGGTCCACAGAATTGCCAGGCTCAAAAAGCACGGCCTGATGCCGAGACATACTCTTTTTGCCATTGATGAACCTGATGCAACAGCGGGAACTGCTATAACGAAGCGCATCAAAGCAGCGCGTGAGATCAGAAACGAGCTTCAGGATTTAGATGTGCAGATCGTCATGTCTGACGACAAAAATGGGCTTTTAAGCTTTGCTGAACTTGCAAGACCGACGTACTGAAAGAAAACCCCGCTCCGGCGGGGTTTTTTCGTAGGGGAATTCCTACACCGGGCAACGGGATGCGCTGATGGTTCCGGGCCTGCCGCGGCGCGACGATACGGTCATTCCAATAGCCAGCGGTGCTCCGTGTCCTACCCTGCCCTGCGTGCCGATTTCGATGCCCTGGCCCTCGATATCTTCGAGAAAGGCCCATCCATACAGCGTGCCGAGCTGACGCCGCTTGTCCAGGAGCTATGCGGCCTTGCCCTGCAGACGCTCGCCGCCGCCGAAGGCTGCGAGGACCGCCAGCCGATCACACGCTCGATCTGCACCATCCTGCATCGGGCCTACAGCCTGTCCAGCGCTGCCGAGCAAGCCAGTCACCTGCGGCAGCGGTTGCCGCACAGCAAGATGCCGGAGCTGAGTGCCCGTTTCTGATCAGCCTTCCCCCACGCAGCAGACCAAACTCGCCTATCGGTGGGCCTATGCCATGTATCCATAAGGCATCTGACTACCGAGACAATCCCTTGATGATTTCCGCTTGGGAGCGCGTATCCATGATCCTATCGATGGGAGCACCGCACTCCCTAATGATCTCTGGGAGGGTGCAGATTGCAGCGACACCCTGCTTTTGCCCTGAGTAGTCGAAGTACGAAGTTCTTAGCCTATCGCCTGAAAATATTTGGCGTAGCGCGACCCGTGCGCCGTCTCTGAAGTTTGCAGACGATCTAGCGTCATAGGGAAGGGAGATAGCTCATGGTCATCAACTCTCACTTGCAAGAACTGACGGTCAATGGGGGCGTTGCTCATCGCTACGAATGCAACGCCATCCTGGCTAGCAGACAGGCCAATCCTCGCGGATGCGGATGTGATGGTGCATATCTGCATATCGGTCATCTGATCGGTTCGTTTACTGACCGTCCAGTCACAGGCTAAAGCGCAGTTAGGCAAAAGCAATAGAGCTCCAACGACCGGTCCGCACAGTCTCTTGTCCACCTATCAACTCCAAGAAATGTTTAGCCGAAATACCGCGGCAGGCGCGATCACGCCCCTAGGATAGCTTCTCTCCCACCACCTCTCCGGCACTTGCGCAGTTGCATCGACGACACAACGTGCCCCCTTGCCGATGGGTTGTTGTTGCACCGCCCACGATAATGAATGAAATCGCTGCGGTTCAGGATAACTAAACGCTGATTGTAAACTCTATGTTGACCAGTACATCAACTTGATGTTTACTCCATCCATCGCCCCACGACACTCCCATCCGGGAAGGGGCATGGAGACAGCCAGATGGACGCCGTAGGCCAGCAGCAAGCCACGCCGAGCCAGGTGCAGACCCCGTCCTGCATCGTGCCGTGCCCCAACATGATCTATGCCCGCCCCCGCAACCGGGCTGAATTCGACGCCATCTCGCTGCCGGCCACTGTCCATGACTGGAAGGCTGACGCCACCAAGACGCTGATCGAGAGCGATGGACGCAAGTGGGAAAGCCGCTGCACGTCCAAGTGCCTCGACCATGATGGCGTCCTCGTGTTCTTCCAATGGGTCGATTACCGCCACGCTGAAGTCGACGCGCACACCGGCGGTGCCGCATGAGCGCCAAGCTCGAGCGCGAGCTGGCTCGCCGGACCCGCGAGGACGCCATCTTCACGACGGTGATCGCCGCCATGGCTTTCTGTGTCGGCGCCGGTGTCATGGCGCTGCTGCAGGCAGGGGGTGTCGTATGACCCGCGCCCTCGCCTTCGCTCTGGCCGCCCTGCTGACCGGCTGCGCCGCCACCGGAGAGCCCGAAGCCTCCGCGGTTGATTCGACCAGCACCGCCGGCGACGTAACCATCCCGACCAACCTGGTTATCAGCAGCCCGCGCATCTGCGCAGCGCTCGCCGTCTACCAGATGGCCAAGCACGACGACTGGGGCCTGCGCGCCACCATCGCCCACGCCACGCTGAACGCCTTCGAGGCCGGCGGCGTGCCGAACTGCACCACCGGCGTGGCCGTAGCGCTGACAAGCGACTTCTCCCCCCGTCGCTGGCAGGACGCACTCGACGCCGTCGACGCCGTCACCAGCGGCTCCTATTCCATTTCCCCCGACGCCTGCCTCCGGGCAACCGCGGTTGTCCCCCTGTCATCGGTGGTCAACGCCAAATCCCCTCCGGCAGTTTGGGGGCAGTGCGTCATGCATGACCTGGCATTCGTGGAGGTGCAGCTGTGATCCGCGACATAAGCCTGCAGAGCGTAGACGCGATGTTCGACGCCGAGTTCGGTGCGCAGGTGCTTCCCCCGATCGCACCTCCCACCGACCCACATGCGGCGGCGGCCAACCCTGAGCCGGCCCCACCCAATGCGGAGCCGCGGGGATGAATCCGCCGGCGGCGATCTACCTACTGGGCCACGGCCTGGACGCGATTGTCACCAAGTCCCCACGCGTCGCGACTGCGCAAGACCGCCTTGATCGCTACGAGCTAGCTCAAGCTACGCGCCACCTTCCCGCCTCCCCCTGCGCGTCCATCTCGGTGCCCAGTACCGGGAGGCATGGCGAAAGGGTTGGTTCCCTCGCTTCAACCGCTACAGCAATCCGCCCTCCAAAGCCCGCCGGCCATGCGCTCCCACAACGCCCAACTCGACATCTTCGAAGACGACCCGATCCGGCTTGCGAAGCGTAATGCAGCCGCTTGCCGCGTCGCTGCAGAGGTTGCCCGGGTGGATCCGCATTGGACAGCGCGCGAGCAAGTTGCACGCCACCAGCACTACCTCGCCGAAGCAGAGCGATACGACCGAATAGCCAGCGCAAACGGACAGCGCGCGCAGACACCGGCCTCAGATTGAAGGAGCAAGCAATGACCAGTCAGACCCTCCCCGAGTGCACCTGCCCAAGCGGCAACGGATCACTCCGCTGGCCCTGCCCTGCCCACGGCAGCGCGGCCGCAGACCTGAGCCGGGCCGAAGCCCCGCCGGCCGTGGTCGTTCAAGCCAGCTCCTTCCGCGTGATGAACATGGCCCTGTGCATCTTCGACCAGAGCTGGTCGCTGGATAGCGACTACCTGCGCTGCCGGGCCTGCCGGAGCCGCCAGCTCACCAACTACGCGAATGAGCCGTTCGAGCACGCCCCCGGCTGCGAGTTGGCCGACGTTTTGCCGGCGCGCCCCTGGCTGGAGCTGCTGCGCATCCTGGCGCCAATGCTTGCCTGCCCCGTCGCCGCAGCGCCGGCTGATACCTGGTTCGCCGATCAGCTCACCGCGATGGGTGAAGTGATCCCGCTGGCCAGCGCCCCCGCAGCGCCGGGGATCGACCTTGAACAGTTCCGCGAACGCATCAAGGCTGCAATTGTGCGCATTACGACGGGACAGGCCCTGATGCGCGTACCTGCAGACCAGACCGACCCGGACATTGTCCTCGCAGATATTCTGTCCCTGATCGACACCAGCCCCAAGGGCAGCTGCGATGCGCGTGAGCACTTTCAGGACCGACTGGCCGAGATCGAAGGCCGTCCGCGCCCGGAGCCGGAAGTCGATGAGGTCGAGGAAGTGATTGCGTCCCTCGGCGACGACGCCGCTGCCATGCTCGACAAGAACCCGGAGGATGAGCGCGCATTGAACATGCAGCGGGCCGCCGACCTGCTGGCCGAGTTGCAGCCCACCAGCCACGGCGCGGGGGTGTCGGAATGAATGCCAACTTCGATACGGACGTTATGCGCACTCTTCACGCTCGCGGCCCGAACGGAATGATGACCTACGTAATAGCGAACTGTCTGTCAGCAGGCCGCAAGCGCGTCCCAACTTCAAAGGTTCGGAGTGCTTTGGAGCGTCTGGAGCGGGTCGGGGCGGTCAAACGCGTGCCATCGGTTTATGCGCGCCAGATTTGCTGGGCGGTGCGCCATGACTGACGACATGCAGCGGGCCAGGGAGTTGCTGGCGGCGGTGTTCAACGACGAAGGGAGAGAAGCTTTCGCTCTCGGAGGCGCCGATGCTCCCGTGGTCGTCACTGTGCAAGGCGCGCTTACCGCCATCACCGCCGCCCTGCGCGCCGCGCCGGAGGGGCTTGCTCTGGTGCCGGTGGATTTGCGCACAGGTGCAGGGTACGAAGTGTGGGAGGCCGGTATCCGAGTTCGCAATATGGGCGGAAGCGTCGAGGAAATGTGGGCGGCAATGCTCGCCGCCCGCCCGCAGGGGGTGAAGGATGGCCCGTGATATGCCCATCGGCCTATGCGCCGTCTGTGACAACAACTTGGACCTGAGCGACGCGGGAATCTGCAAGACCTGCGGGCAAGGCTTCTGCTGGAACAGCTGTGGAACCTGGCATGGCGGTCAGCACGCCTGCCACAACTGCGTGCCCGTTGACGACGGCTGCCCACACTGTGGCGACCCGGACTGCGACACCGATTGCGGGGAGCGTGCGGAGATCTTCCGGGAACACCGCCGCAATCAGCTACTCGACATCGAGCTGGACGACGATGAAGACAGCCCGCAGGAGGCGAGCGATGCGTGATCTATCGCTTCCGCAGCAGCTCAAGCTCGCCCAGCACTTCCCGCAGCCCAGCGTCCGACTCAATGCCGCGCTGGTACGGGCTGCCTTCGTAGTAGCCAGGCCTGAGCCAGCGTTCAGCGCGATTGCCAAGCACCGCATCGGCGGCGTCGTGCAGCACCTCATGCCGGGCGTTCCTCTGCAGCAGCTCCAGGCGGTCCGCATAGGCGTCGAGGAGCGTGCCCGCGCCCTTCAACTCGCCGCCCGGGCTGCGCGTAGCCATGCGTGCGGTGTGCAACTGCGCCGCCAGCGCCAGCAGCAGGTGCCCGGTGTCCGAGTGCGGGCTGTCCAGCAGCTTTGCGGCCCGGTTCTGCGCCGCGGTGTAGAGCTGCGCGCGCGTCTGGTGGGTGTAGGGATTGGTCGCCATGCGCGGATCGTAGCGCTGGCATGTATCAGGAGGTGATTCATGGCTGACGGCTCCCTGCGCTTCAACTTCCCGCTGCCGCAGTTGTCCCGGCTGCGCCCGGGCGAGATCGTGGTGGACCTGTTCGCGGGCGGCGGCGGCGCCAGCGAAGGCCTGAAGCAGGCGCTGGGCATCGACCCCGCACTGGCCTACAACCACGACGAGCAAGCCATCGGCATGCACGCGGCGAACCACCCGCTCACGCAGCACCACCGCGAGGACATCTGGCACGCAGATCCGCGCATGGACGTAGCCGGCCGCAAAGTCGGCTGGTTCCACGCCTCGCCCGATTGCACGCACTTCAGCCAAGCCAAGGGCGGCCAGCCGCGCAGCCGCAAGACGCGGGCGCTGTCGTGGGTGGTGCTCAAGTGGGTGGGCCAGCTGCTGGAAGCCGACAAGCGCACCGGCGGCAACACCGTGCCGCGCATTATCAGCATGGAGAACGTGTGGCAGATCCTCACGTGGGGGCCGCTGGTGGCAAAGCGCTGCAAGGCCACCGGCCGGGTGCTGCGCATGGATGGCAGCGTGGCCGAGCCGGCCGAGCGCGTACCTGTGGAAAACCAGCAGCTCATCCCGGACAAGCGCCACAGCGGCCGCACCTGGCGGCAGTTCGTGCATGCGCTGGAATCGCTAGGCTATGCAGTGGAATGGCGAAAGCTGGTGGCCAGCGACTACGGCGCCGGCACCAGCCGCGAGCGCCTGTTCCTGCTCGCCAGACGCGATGGCCAGCCGATTCAGTGGCCCCGCCCGACACATGGCAAGGCGCACGGCCTGATGAAGCTGGTCACCGCCGCTGACAGCATCGACTTCAGCGACCTGGGCCGCTCCATCTTCGACCGGCCGCGCCCATTGGCCGACGCACCATGCGCCGTATCGCCAAGGGCCTGAAGCGCCACGTCGTCGATGCCGCCGAACCGTTCTTCCTCACCGAGTTCGCCAACGCCGGCAACGGCGGCCGCACCTGGTCGGCGCAGGAGCCGCTGCGTACCCAGTGCGCTGGGGTGAAGGGCGGGCACTTTGCGGTGGTGGCGCCGGCGCTCGTCAAGTTCAAGGGCGACAGCATTGGCCAACCGGTCGATTCCCCCTTGCCGACGATCACCGC
>NZ_BAZI01000124.1 GCF_001310775.1 Stenotrophomonas pictorum JCM 9942 | reverse complement strand
AGTTCATGTGCCAGCGGTGTCTCACGCAAGCTGCGCCGCTGCGGCCACCACGTCGTTCTCCCCCGGCAACACCAGCAACGCGGCGCCGGCCAGTGGTGTATAGGTGTCCACACCGGTCACCCGCCGCAGCGGAATGTCCCCGTGACCGGCCTCGACCACCGCGGTGATCACCCCTTCACCGACACCGGCGCTATGCCGCCCCTCATCGACCACGACAATCCGCTTGGCACCCTTGGCCTGCGCGGCGATCCAGGCATCATTGAGCGGCACCAACCAGCGCAGGTCCACCACCCGCACCTTCCAGCCTTGCGCCTGCTCGATGGCCCTGGCCGCACGCAGGCTCATGGGCACACCGTTGCCATAGGTGAAGATGACCAGATCCTCGCTTCCCGCACCGTAAACACGTCCTTCACCGAGGGTAAGCGCCTGTTCCGGGGCCGGATATGGGAACAGCCACTGCCCGTCTCCCGCTGCGTACAGGTCCTTGCCCATGTACAGCGCGATCGGCTCGAGGAACACGCACACGCGGCCGTCCACCTTGGCCAGCGCCGCCAAGGTGCGCAGCATCGCCACGGCATCGTCGCCGCGCGAAGGGCAGCCCACCACCAAACCGGGGATGTCGCGCAGGGCCGTGATCGAGTTGTCATTGTGGAAGTGGCCGCCGAAGCCCTTCTGGTAGCCCAGCCCGGCGATGCGGATCAGCATCGGGTTGCGGTACTGGTCGTTGGAGAAGAACTGCAGCGAACAGGCCTCGCCGCGTACCTGGTCGATGGCATTGTGCAGGTAGGCCAGGTACTGGATTTCCGGCAGCGGCAGCATGCCCATGTTGGCAAACCCCTGCGCCATACCCAGGATCATTGTCTCGTCCAGCAGGGTGTTGAACACCCGGCGCGGCCCAAATGCTTTCTGCAGGCCCTTGGTCACCGTATAGACGCCGCCTTTCTGCGCCACGTCCTCGCCGAACAGCACCGTTTCCGGATATTTGGCGAACAGGTCGTGCAAGGCCTGGTTGATCTGCACGGCCAGATGCTTCGGCGGCTGGTTCTCCGGCAAGGCCGCATCGCTGCCGAACACCTGCAGGCGCCGCTCGCGGTAGTCACCCCGCCTGGCCTCCGCCTGTACTTTGTCTGGCGTGTAAGGCGCCAGCGGAGCGATCACCTCGGCCAGCCCGGTCAGGCGCGGGCGCTGGTCGGCCGCTTCGGCGGCGGCAAAGCAGCGCTTTCGGGTCTGTTCGTACAGCGCCAGCACCTCGGCCTTGTCCATCAGCCCCGACTCGACCGCGATCTGCGCCGAGCGCAGCAGCGGATCGCCCGCCTCCACCGCGCACAGCTCCTCCAGCGCGCGCCATTCGATCTCGAAATCGGTACCGGCGTGGCCCATCAGCCGCGTGGTGCGCAGATGCAGGAAGGTCGGTCGCCGGGTCTTGCGGCAATGCTCCACCGCACGCTGCACCTCGGCATAGCCACTGGCCAGATCCAGCCCATCGGCATGGAAATAGTCCAGACCCGGGCGATGGCGGAAGCTCTCGGCGATCCAGCTTCCGGCGTCTTGACCGAGATGCCGATGCCGTTGTCCTCGCAGACAAACAGCAACGGCGCCGGCAGTTTCTGGAAACTGCTCCACGCGGCGGCATTGAACGCGGTCTGCGCGGTGGCGTGGTTGGCCGATGCATCGCCGAAGGAACAGATGGTGATGCTGTCGTCGGGAATCGGCAGCGCATGTCCCACGCGCCTGCCGGCTTCGATCGCCATCGCCGTGCCCAGCGCCTTGGGCAGGTGCGAGGCGATGGTCGAGGTCTGCGGCAACACCCACAACGGCTTGCTGCCCCACACCTTGTGGCGGCCGCCGCTGGCCGGATCATCCTTGCTGGCGGCGAAGGACAGGGCCGAATCCATTACAGGGTCCAGGCCCGGCAATTTGCGGAAACGCTCGGCCATGAAGCCGCCGGAACGGTAGTGCAGGAAGGCCGGATCGGTGTGCCGCGCGGCACGCGCGACCATCGCATTGCCCTCGTGCCCGGAGGAGCCGATCGTGTAGAAGACCTTGTTCTGGACGCGCAACACCCGCGCCATCAGATCCAGATGACGGCTGATCAGCTGTGATTCGAACAGTTCGCGGAAGCCGCGGGCGTCCAGTGCGCTCCCCGGCAGCACCGGCGCGCCGTCCTGCGGCCCTTTGCCAGGCCCTTGGCCCAGCCCGGTTACGAATTCGATGAAATTGGTATCGCAGATCTCGGCGCGGTTCAGGCCCTTCATGCGGGCCGGAAGGGGATTCGGTACACGGGCAAACATGCAGACAGACTCCACGTGACAGTCGCGTTGGGCGGGGAAAAAAGGTTCAGCAGCGGGTGGCGATACGGGCAAGCACCTGCGCCTCCGGTGCGGGCATCGCCACGAAGCCGGGTTGCGCGCGTACCCGCTGCAGCCATTGCTGGATGGCCGGATACGGGGACAGCGCAATGCCCCCGTCTTCGGCGACGGCGGTGTACGCGAACAGGGCGATGTCCGCGATGCCGTAGTCGGGCCCGGTAAACCAGGTAGCGAGCGACAAGTGCCGCTCCATCACCGCCAGTGCGGCATGACCGTGTTCGCGCAGGCGCGGCAGATCATCGCGGCGTGGGGAGTCGTCCCGTGCCCAGCCACTGATGAAACGGGCCACGGCGATATACGGCTCATGGCTGTACTGCTCGAAGAACATCCACGACAGCGCCTGCGCACGCTGCCAGCCATCAACCGGCAGCAAGGGCGTGCCTTCGGCCAGCCAGAACAGGATGGCGTTGGATTCGGTGAGCACGCGCCCGTCGCCCAGTTCCACGACCGGCACTTTTCCATTGGGATTGAGCGCCAGGAACTGCGGCGTGCGGGTCTGACCACCGGCGCTGTCCACCTCGATCCATCGATAGCGCGCGCCAAGCTGCTCAAGCAGCAGGCGCACCTTGTAACAATTGCCCGAAGTCGACATGCCATGCACAGTCAACGGAGCGTCAGGTTTCACCATTGATACGGTTCCAGAAGGTGGCGGCCGGTACAACGTATGCGCCTCATCACACCGCAATCACTGGCCGTTGGAAAGTGCGCCTGCAGCAATTTCCGGGGGGCCGGCAACAGAAAAGGGCCGGCAAGGCCGGCCCTTTTGATATGCGCGACAGTACTGCGATTACTGGCGGGTGCTACCTGCATCCACTTTGGCAGTCTGTGTCACCACCTGGCCATCGATGACCGGCAGGCGGTCGCTGGCCGGGCGGCTTTCCATACGGACGGTCTTTTCAGCGCCGTCGTAACGGTAGGTCACGTCGTAGCCGATGGTCTGATCGGTGTTGCCCATCGCAATGCGGTTGCCCGGCTTGCTGTCCATCCGCATGGTGCCGGTGCTGCCGTCGGCATTGCGGTAGGTGACGTTGTAGCCGGTTACCCGCGAGGATTCGGAGGTGGTGTTCTCGGTGCGGCACTGGCGCTCGGTGCGGCTGACGACGCGACCACCGACGTGACGTTTGTCGACCTGGTTGCCGATCACACCACCGGCGACCGCACCGGCGGCTGTCGCGGCCTTCTTGCCGTTGCCGCCACCGACCTGGCTGCCCAGCAGGCCACCGATCACCGCGCCGGCGACCGTACCACCGACATTGCCATCACGCTCGGGCAGGCGCTCCTGCACCACCACATCCTCGCACACCTCGTGCGGCACGGTGGTGGTGGAGGTTTCGCGCACCGGCTCGGTACCGATCACCGTGGCATAGGCGCGCTCTTTCTGTGTCACCGGAGCGACCTTCAGCACATCGGCGTAGTCGAGCTTGCCACCGGCAGCCAGCGCATCGCTGACCGCCGCATCGTCGGTGAAGGCGGAATTGTCCAGCACCGGAGTCGTCCCCTCGGTGCCGGCGGCAAGCGGCGCCTTGTCGCGCCCACTCATGAAGGCCGCCGTGGCAATACCGCCCACCAGCAGCGCGCCGGCGGCGACCAGAATCGTTGTGGTGTTGCTCTTCATCGTCGGCTCCTTGCGGTCCATCCGCGCTGACTGGGGGGATTCCAGCATGATAATGCTGAACAGAGGCAGGTATTTCCGCATCTGCCCCTTACAAAATTCAGGCTTCGTCGCAATATTGCGAGCGTCCCCCTCCTCTTCCCGCAGGCCACCCACATGTCCAGCCCGATACTGCTGCCGTTGATGTCCTGGGCACGCAAGTTGCGCTACCCGACCCTGTTCAAGATCACCGCGGCACTGTTCGTGATCAGCATGCTGCTGCCCGATCCCATCCCGTTCATCGATGAGATCCTGTTCGCGCTGGGCACCTTGCTGCTGGCCAACTGGAAGCGGCGCAAGGATCCAGCCATCGAGCCTGCGGTCATTGCACGCAAGCGCTGACCCGTGCAGCTGATCGACAGCCACTGCCATCTGGACGCGCCCGAGTTCGATGGAGACCGTGCCGCGGTGATCGAACGTGCCCGCGCCGCGGGCGTGACGGTACAGATCGTCCCGGCCATTACCGCCGCCCGCTGGCCCAAGCTGCGCACGGTCTGCACCCTGGAGAGCGGGCTGTATCCAGCCTACGGCCTGCACCCGATGTTTGTGGCCGAGCATCGGCCCGAACACCTGGACCAGCTGCGCGACTGGATCACCCGGGAACGTCCGTGTGCCATCGGCGAATGCGGACTGGACTTCTTCGTCGACGGTCTCGACCCGGATGCGCAACGCGCCTATTTCAACGGACAGCTGGTACTGGCGCGCGAGTTCGACCTGCCACTGATCGTGCATGCACGCCGCGCCCTCGACGAGGTGATCCACACGATGCGGCGGATCGGCGGGCTGCGCGGCGTGGTCCACAGTTTTTCCGGCAGCCCCGAACAGGCCCGGCAGCTGTGGGAGATGAACTTTTTGATCGGCCTCGGTGGCCCGGTGACCTACGACCGCGCCAACCGCTTACGCGGCCTGCTCACGCAGATGCCCCTGGAGTACCTGCTGCTGGAAACCGATGCCCCGGACCAGCCGGACGCCGCCATCCGCGGCCAACGCAACGAGCCGGCGCGGCTGCCGGCCATTTTCGAGGTGATGGCACAGCTACGCCAGCAGCCGGCTGGCGAGATCGCCGCGCAGACCACCGCCAACGCCCGTCGCCTGTTCGCTCTGCCCGGCCCTTGACCGGGCAACACGGTTACTCGACCACGGCCACCGCGGCAGCGGCCTTTTCGCGGGCCTTGAGCAGGATTTCCAGGGCACGGCCGACGGCGGCAAAGGCGAATGCCCCGGTGATGTGGGTGGCCGCACCCAGCCCGGCACCGCAGTCCAGCTTCAGCGCAGCATCCGCGCCCAGGCTCGGGCGCAGCCCGCAGACGCTGCCATCGGCCTGCGGATACTTGACGTTCTCCAGCGAGTAGATCGCCGAAACCCCGAAATACCGCTGCGGATTCTTCGGAAAATTGAACTCGGCACGCAGCTTCTTGCGGATCAACGCCATCATCGCATCGTGCTCGGTCCGCGAAACATCCCGCACCCGCACCAGGGTTGGATCGGTACGTCCGCCGGCCGCCCCCACGGTGATCATCGGCAGCTTGCGCCGCCGGCACCAGGCGATGGCCTCGACCTTGACCCGGAAACTGTCACAGGCGTCGATAACCAGATCGAACCGGCGATCCAGCAGCTCGGCCATATTGGCGACGGTCAAAAACGCCTCGACGGCCTTGACCTCGATCTCGGGATTGATCGCCCGGCAGCGTTCGGCCATCGCCACGGACTTGTTGCGTCCATATTGGCCAGCCAGTGCCGGCAGCTGGCGGTTGGTGTTGGAGACACAGATATCGTCGGCGTCGATCAGGGTCAGATGCCCGACCGCCGAACGCGCCAGCGCCTCGACAATCCACGATCCCACCCCGCCCATGCCGATCACCGCGACCCGGCAGCCGGACAGGTGCTCGATGGTCCCGGCACCATACAGCCGGTCGATACCGGCAAAGCGTTCACGCAATGACTCTTTCATGCGCCCATTTTAACCGTGGTCGGCAGCAGTCCGTGCGTCGTACCATCGGCATTCCTTGTCCGGAGACACCCGCATGTCAGATCCCGTCCGCACCCAGTCCAAGGCCTCCCGCTATCTGTTCATCCTGGTTCTCGGCCTGCTGCTCGGGGTGGTGGCAACGGTCATGGCGATGCGTGCGATCCAGGAGCGCCAGGACCATTTTCCCGACAGCCTGATGACCGTACTGGCCAAGCAATCGCAGCTGCTCGGCGAAAGCCAGAAGCAGAACCGCTGTGCGCCCAGCGACGTGGCCCCGCGCCTGCAGACGCTGCGCGCCCTGTCCAACGACCTGGATCTGGCCTTCCCCGGCCTGAAGGACGATGCGCGCTTCCAGCAGCATGCCAGCCAGTTCCGCGCCACACTCAATGATGCTCTGGCCAGCGTGCCAAGCGACTGTGCGGCGCTCGCCGTCACCCTGCAGAAGCTGGGCAGTGACTGCAAGGCCTGCCATCAGGACTTCAAGTAAGCCGCATCCAATTCACCCGTGGTTGGCGCTCCATTCACGTGCGAAACGACACGATCCGGGTGCCGGGCAAAACCACATGCCCGTAATCCCCATCTGGCAAGGAGCAACACCATGAAGATTCAATTGATCGCTGCAGGCGCCATCGCCAGTCTGGCTCTGGCCGGTTGCGCCACGTCGCCCGGCTACGGTGGCGGCTACAACAATGGCGGCAGCTACGGCAACAGCAACAACGGCTACAACCAGAACCAGTGCCGTGATTGCGGGATCGTGACCCGCATCGACACCGTGGCATCGGGCCGCACCGCACCGGCGGCGACCGGCGCGGTGCTGGGTGGCATCGTCGGCGCGGTGGCTGGCCATGAGATCTCCGATCACACGGGCGGCAGCCGCGGCAACAAGAACATCGCCGCCGTAGCCGGCGCCGCGGCCGGCGCTCTGGCCGGCAACAAGATCCAGCAGAATGTCACCGGCAATTCGTATGACATCCAGGTCCGCATGGATGACGGGCGCGTGATCGTGGTCAACCAGAAGGATCTGGGCGGCATCCGCGATAACACCTATGTGCGCGTGGTCAACGGGCGCGTCGTACTGCGTTGATTGGCAATGCTCCACGGACAAGCAAAAAGGCCCGCTCGCGCGGGCCTTTTTGCTGCCGCCAGCAGCGTATCAGACCGGCTGTACGGCGTCGGCCTGCAGGCCCTTCTGGCCCTGGACCACGGTGAAGGTGACCTGCTGGCCTTCTTTCAGGCTCTTGAAGCCCTGGGTCTGGATGGCGCGGAAGTGCACAAAAACGTCTTCACCATTCTCACGACTGATGAAGCCAAAGCCTTTGGCGTCGTTGAACCACTTGACGGTACCGGTTTCGCGATCAGACATCTCGACTAACTCCCTGTAGCTCTGAGTTTGATGGATACGCCCCGCAAGGCGGCTGACTGCAAGGAGGAAGCGAGGTGCAACGATGCAGCAAATCGTTCGATCTACCCATCAGGCCACGATT
>NZ_BAZI01000123.1 GCF_001310775.1 Stenotrophomonas pictorum JCM 9942 | reverse complement strand
ACCCCAGCTTGTAACCGCGCTCGACCGCGCGATCCAGCAACACCCGCGCCGCATTGGACTGCTGCACGCCGACCAGACGCGGACCGCTGCCATCGTCAATGGCCAGCCACACCACCGGCTTGGGCCGCGGCTGTGGCCACACCGGCAGTCCCAGCGCGGCCACCAGACCGTCCACATCGTCCTGCCGGAAGCGCGCCACCAGCACCGTGCGGAAGCTCGGCGCACCGGTGGAGGAGGTGCCCTGGTCCTGCCGGTAGTCGTAGCTTTCGACATAGTCCTTGGCATTGCGCAGCGCCTGCGCCACACCCGGGCGGGTCATTGCACTGCGGTCACCCGACAGCTTGGCCAGCACCGACCCCAACGCCCGGGCCAGCGCCCCGTTGCGGTCCGCATCGGCCTGGCTGTTGACCGGCACCTCGGCCTCGTAGGCGCCGCGGGCGCTGGCAACATCACCTTCGGTACGCGTGCTGGACTGCGCCCACGCCAGCGGCACCGGCAGGCAAAGCGCCAGAAACAGGATTGTGACCAGGCTGCGACGCATTGAAATTTCCATTGCTCGACGGTTTCCGGAGGGAATTGTTGCCCGAATGCGGCCTTCGCGCCAACGTGGCCTGTTAAAATCGACCGTTCACTCCGCCAGTGCAGCCGCCCGTGACCAGTTCCCCGACCTCTGCCAACTCTCCCCTCACCTACCGTGACGCCGGTGTCGACATCGACGCGGGCAACGAGCTGGTCGAGCGCATCAAGCCGCTGGTAAAGCGCAGCTTCCGACCTGAAGTGATGGGCGGACTGGGTGGCTTCGGCGCCCTGTTCGACCTGTCCAACAAGTACCGCGAGCCGGTACTGGTGTCGGGTACCGACGGCGTCGGCACCAAGCTGAAGCTGGCCCAGCAGCTGGGCCGCCACGACACCATCGGCATCGATCTGGTCGCCATGTGCGTCAACGACGTGCTGGTGCAAGGTGCCGAGCCACTGTTCTTCCTGGACTACTTCGCCACCGGCAAGCTCGACATCGATACCGCCGCGGCCGTCGTGGGCGGTATCGCCAACGGCTGCACCGAGGCCGGTTGCGCGCTGATCGGCGGCGAAACCGCCGAGATGCCGGACATGTATGCCCCGGGCGAATACGACCTGGCCGGTTTCACCGTCGCCGGCGTGGAAAAGAGCGAGCTCAAGGACGGCTCTGCCGTGGCCCAGGGCGATGTGCTGATCGGCATCGCCTCCTCCGGCCCGCATTCCAACGGCTATTCGCTGGTGCGCCGCATCTACGAGCGCGCCGGCAGCCCGACCGACGTGGTACTGGAAGATGGCACACCGCTGCTGGACGCGCTGATGGCGCCGACCCGCCTGTACGTCAAGCCGATCCTGTCGCTGCTCAAATCGCACGGCGCTTCGGTCCACGGCATGGCCCATATCACCGGTGGCGGCCTGACCGAGAACATCATCCGGGTCGTGCCTGAGGGTCTGGGCATCACCATCGATGCCCGCAGCTGGACCCTGCCGCCGGTGTTCCAGTGGCTGCAGCGCGAAGGCAATGTCGCCGACAGCGAGATGTGGCGCACCTTCAACTGCGGCATCGGCTTCGTGCTGGCCGTACCGGCCGCCGAAGTGGCTGCCATCAACGCCGCGCTCGATGCGCTGGCGCTGGCGCACTGGCAGATCGGTGAAGTGGTGCCCGCCACAGGCGACGAGCGCGTGCGGATCGGCTGAGACCGCCGACCAGCAAGGAGCCACTCATGGATGCAGTGAATTCCCCCGTCCGGCCGCCAGCACCGGGCGAGGACAACGCCAGCCAGCTGCGGCTGCTGGCGATCTTCCACTATGTGGTGGCGGCGATCACCGGGCTTTTTTCGCTGTTCCCGGTGCTGCACCTGGTGATGGGGCTGGCCATGGTCAACGGCACGCTGCCAATGCAGCCGACCCACCCGGGCAACCCGCCCATCGCCCCGGAGATGTTCGGCTGGATCTTCGTGATCTTCGCCGGGGTGATGATCGTCTGCGGACTGACCCTGGCCGGCTTCATGGCCTACGCCGGGCGCTGCCTGACGCAACGCCGGCGTTACACGCTGTGCCTGGTGGTGGCCGCTCTCTCCTGCATGCTGATGCCCTTCGGCACGGTCTTGGGGATATTCACCCTGATCGTGCTGATGCGACCGCCGGTCAAGGCGGCGTTCGCTTGAAACCCGCACCGTCTCCATTTGCCTTGCTGCCGCGCCACCCTGCATGAGCGCCACCAAGAAAGCCGCCTTCTTCGCCGTGCTGGCGGTGTTCATCGCCACCTGGATCAAACCGATGTGGCCGCTGGAGCAGGCCCTGCACAGCTCGCTGACCATCATCGGCCTGGCCGCACTGGGATGGGTGGACCGCCGCTGGCCACTGGGCAATGGCGCGTTCGTGGCGATCTGCGGCTTCATCGCCCTGCACAGCATCGGCGCCCGCTGGCTGTATTCGAACGTTCCCTATGATCTGTGGGCGCAGGCGCTGACCGGCTGGTCACCGGATGCGGCCTTCGGCTGGCAACGCAACCATTTCGACCGGCTGATCCACGTGCTCTACGGCCTGTGCTTCACCCCGGCGCTGGCCCAGCTGGCGCGCCATGGCTGGCCGGCGCTGCGTGGCGGCCAGGCCTTCAGCCTGGCGGTGATGGTGATCATGTGCTCCAGCCTGGTCTACGAATGGTTCGAGTGGGGCATCGCACTGCTGTTGTCACCGGATGCGGCCGAGGCCTACAACGGCCAGCAAGGTGACATCTGGGACGCACACGCCGACATGCTGCTGGCTACGCTCGGCAGCCTGCTGACATGGCCATTGACCAGGAAATCCACACGATGACCGTCCCTCCCCGTATCGCGGTGCTCGCCTCCGGGCGCGGCAGCAACCTGCAATGCCTGATCGATGGCATCGCCGCCGGCCAGCTGGAGGCGCGGATCGTCGGCGTATTTTCCGACCGACCCGGCGCCCGTGCATTGGACAAGGTGCCCGCCCCATCGCGCTGGGCGCGCTCGCCCAAGGACTTCGCCAGCCGCGAGGCGTTCGATGAAGCGCTTGGCGATGCCGTGGCCGCCTGCAATCCGGACTGGATCGTCTGCGCCGGCTACATGCGCATCCTGGGCGCCGGCTTCGTCGAGCGTTTCAGCGGCCGTCTGGTCAACATCCACCCCTCGCTGCTGCCGCGGCACAAGGGGCTGCACACCCACGCCCGCGCCATCGAGGCCGGCGACACCGAACATGGCGCCAGCGTGCACTTCGTCGTACCTGAACTGGACGCCGGGGCGGTGATCGCCCAGGCCCGGGTACCGGTATTGGCCGATGACACACCCGAATCGCTGGCGGCACGGGTACTGGCGGTGGAGCACCCGTTGCTGCTGGCCAGTGTGCGCCTGCTCGCGACCGGCCGCGTAACTGAACAGGATGGCCGCATCCGCCTGGATGGTCAGTCCCTGTTTAGGCCGCTGCGCCTAGATTCCGCCGGAACCCTTTGCGCCTGATCCCCACATAGCGCCAACCGGTCGGCTGGCATGATCCTCCTTCCCTTACGGACCTGGTCCCGCATGACATTCGCGCCATTCAAATCGCTGGTGCCGATCACCTTGCTGGTAGCGGCAGGCGCCTCCGCACAGCAGCCCTCGGCACCGGCAGTGCCCTTGCCGGCCACCGAATGGACCGCGCCGGCGCTGGAACCGTTCGTGGCCACCTACCAGGCCTTCTACAAGGGCAAGGAAGCCGGTGACGCGACGCTGCGCGTGGTGCACAGCGAAGGCGCGCAATGGCGGGTGGATATGGCCGTCCGCGGCAAACGCGGATTCGCCAGCGTGCTGGGGCTGAATCTGGAACAGAGCACCGTCTTCAACAACGAGGGCAGCGTCTACACCCCGCTCAGCCAGAGCACGGTGAAGAAGGCCTTGTTCCTGGGCAAGAAAGTCACCGGCGTCTACAACTGGCAGACCGGCACCGCGCAATGGCAGGGCGACCTGAAAAAGGAACGGCAGCAGCCCATCCCGCTGCAGCGCGGCGACCAGAGCGCATTGCTGCTGAATCTGTCACTGATGCGCGACGCCCGCCCCGGGCAGACGCTGCAGTACCGTTATGTCGATGTCGGCCGCGTCCGCCAGTACGAATACCGGGCCGCCGATGCCACCGAGAACGTCCAGATCGGCGACCTGAGCTATGACGCCCTGCGGGTCTACCGCACCAACGGCGGCAATGACGAAACCGTCCTGTGGATCGCCAATGGCGTACCCACCCCGGTGCGCATCCTGCAACGCAAAGACGGCGAGGACGAGATCGACCTGCGCCTGATCGAATACCAAGGAGCCTGAGCATGAACCGTATTCCGAGCCTGCTTCGCATCGCCACCACCGCCGTCCTGGCCCTGGCCAGCCTGCCGGTACTGGCGATGGAGCCCTTCACCGCGAACTACCAGCCAGCTACATGGGCATGCAGGCCAACGGCGTGATGACGCTGGCCGCGGAGGGCGCCAATCGCTGGCGCTACAGCCTGCAGATCAAGAATCCGATGGCCGATCTGAGCCAGAGCACGGTGTTCGATGAGCTGGCCGGCAAACTGCGCCCGCTCAGCAGCCACGACCGCTCGGTGCTGCTGATCAAGCGCAAGCAGGTCGATGCCAGCTATGACTGGAACAGCAAACAGGCCACCTGGAGTGGCGATGTGAAGCCCGAACGCCGCGGCCCGATCCGCCTGCGCGATGGCGACATGGATGCATTGCTGATCAACCTCGCCATCGCCCGCGACCTGGCCGCCGGCAAACCGCTGAGCTACCGCATGGTCGACGACGGCCGCATCAAGCCGATGACCTACCGGGTGGTCGGCAAGGAAAACGTGACGATCGACGGCAAGCCGCGCGAGGCCACCAAAGTCTCGCGCGTGGACGGCAACAAGGAGCAGATCGCCTGGATCGTGGCCGGCATGCCGGTGCCCGCGCGCCTGCTGCAACGGGAAAACGGCCAGGACGCACTGGACCTGACCATCAAGTCGATCCACTGACCCCCGCAGCCACAAAAAAAGCCCGGCAAATGCCGGGCTTTTCTGTTGCTGCAACCTCACTTGGCCGGAGCATCGCGCTTGAATACCGTCTTGCAGTCACGACGGAACTCTTCGCCGCTGCTGCGCCACAGGAAGCTGCGGCACTGGCGATTGCCCTCCTCCGCATCCTGCACCGTCACCGCGTAGAAGGCCTGCAGGAACTCGTCACGGCTGACCTGGCCATCGCCATTCCAGTCCATCTGCTCCTTCTCCACCCCGCGGGTGATCGCCACGCCGGAATACCAGGCCCAGCCCAGCCAAACCAGTGCGATCAGCACCAGCACCAGCAGGGCCCGCCGACGCGGCGTGAAGCGGCCCTTGATGATCATGCGATGCGCCGGATGCCGGCACCGAGCGCACCGAGCTTCTCCTCGATGTTCTCGTAGCCACGGTCCAGGTGGTAGATGCGGTCGATGGTGGTGTCGCCATCGGCCATCAGACCGGCCAGGATCAACGACGCCGAAGCACGCAGGTCGGTCGCCATCACCGGCGCGCCGCTCAGGCGCTCGACCCCGCGACAGATCGCGGTGCGTCCCTCGATCTGGATGTCCGCCCCCAGCCGCTGCAGCTCCTGTACGTGCATGAAGCGGTTCTCGAAGATGGTTTCGTTGATCACGCCCACGCCATCGGCCACACAGTTCAGCGCCATGAACTGCGCCTGCATGTCGGTCGGAAACGCCGGATACGGCGCGGTGGTCAGATTGACCGCTTTGGGCCGCTTGCCGTGCATGTCCAAAGTGATGGTGTCTTCGGTGGCTTCGATCTCCGCACCGGCCTCGACCAGCTTGGCCAGCACCGCATCCATCGTGTCCGGACGCGCGTTGCGCACCACGATGCGCCCGCCGGTCATCGCCGCGGCCACCAGGAAGGTGCCGGTTTCGATGCGGTCGGCCAGTACCGCATGGCGGCCGCCGGCCAGACGCTCGACGCCTTCGATCACCAGCCGCGCGGTGCCGATGCCCTCGATCTTCGCGCCCAGTGCGATCAGGCAATGCGCCAGATCCGACACCTCCGGCTCCATCGCCGCGTTGTCCAGCACCGTGGTGCCTTCGGCCAGCACCGCGGCCATCAGCACGTTCTCGGTACCGGTCACGCTGACCATGTCGAAAGTGAAGTGCCCGCCCTTCAGACGACCATCGACGTGGGCCTTGATGAAACCGTTCTCGACGGTGATGTGCGCACCCAGCGCCTGCAGGCCCTTGATGTGCTGGTCCACCGGACGCGAGCCGATCGCGCAACCGCCCGGCAGCGACACTTCGGCCTGACCGAACTTGGCCAGCAACGGCCCCAGCACCAGGATCGAGGCGCGCATGGTCTTGACCAGCTCATACGGGGCGACATGCTGATCCACGGTGCGCGGATCGACCACGATCGCGCTGCCGCGCGAGAGCGTGCCCTGGTCGATGGTGACCTTGGCGCCCAGCTCGCCGAGCAGCTTCACGGTGGTGATCACGTCGTGCAGGTGCGGCACGTTGGTGATCTCCACCGGCGCATCGGCAAGCAAGGTGGCGCACAGGATCGGCAGAACGGCGTTCTTGGCGCCGGAAACATTGACCTCACCGTTCAGCGCGCTGCCGCCGGTGACTACGATTTTTGCCATGGAGTAAGGCCGATAAGTAGAAAGGAGAGAGTTGCCGGCTCAGCCGGCTTCTGCCGGCGTAACGGTTTTCAGTGCCAACGCGTGGATCGCGCCGCTGTCCAGCTGCGCCTTGACCGTGGCATTGACCATGCGGTGCCGCGCCAGCAGCGGCTTGCCGGCAAACGCCTCGCACACCACCGTGGCCTCGAAATGCACGCCGTCGTCACCCTGCACGTCCGCACGGGCGCCTGGCAGGCCGGTTTCGATCAGGTTTCGGATGGTTTCGGCGTCCAAAGCGCTTTCCTAATAAAATGGGCGCCCATTCTACTATTCCGAGTGGCGCCCGTATGGCTGCTTCCCCCCTTTCGCTGAACGCGGTCCGTGATGCCGACCTGATCGCCAGCGGCCACCGTGTCTTTGAGATCGAACAGGCCGAGCTGGACCGCGTCGGCAACCGTCTGGGCGCCGAGTTCGCTGCCGCCTGCCGCCTGATCCTGGGCGCGCGCGGCCGGGTGGTCGCCACCGGCATGGGCAAATCCGGGCACATCGCGCGCAAGATCGCCGCCACCCTGGCTTCCACCGGCACCCCTGCGTTCTACGTGCACCCGGGTGAAGCCGGCCATGGCGACCTGGGCATGATCACCGAGGACGACGTGGTGCTGGCACTGTCCTATTCCGGTGAGTCGGACGAAGTGCTGATGCTGCTGCCGGTGCTCAAGCGCCAGGGCAACCCGCTGATCTCGATGACCGGAAAGCCACAGTCCAGCCTGGCCAGAGCCGCCGACGTGCATCTGGATGTGAACGTCGCCAACGAGGCCTGCCCGCTGGCGCTGGCACCGACCTCCAGCACCACCGCCTCGCTGGCGATGGGCGATGCGCTGGCGGTGGCACTGCTCGATGCGCGCGGCTTCACCGCCGATGATTTCGCC
>NZ_BAZI01000122.1 GCF_001310775.1 Stenotrophomonas pictorum JCM 9942 | reverse complement strand
TTACCCAAGGACGTTCAGGCTGGTATCGCCTCTGGCTTCGTCGAGTACACCAAGACCTCGGCTACGGCCGCCATTCCGGAAGCTGAGTTCAAGGCTTCGGTGAAGGCCGTCAGCGCAGCTCCGACGACCTACCGCGTCACCGACATTGCCGCCAAGCTGTCGGCTCGTTCGTGCGTAACGGCACCGTGCTGCAGGCTCCGCTGGCCCAGATCCCGTCTGGCTGGATCAGCCGTCTGGTGCTGACCAACACCAGTGGCCTGGCTCGTCCGTACTCGATCACCCTGATGAACGTGGAAAACGAGACCGCCGTCACCCCGGGTACCCTGACCGGCACCATCCCGGCTAACGGCACCAAGGTCATCGACGACCTGAAGACTGTGTTCACGGGCAACAACCGCGCCACCATCGTGGTGAACGTGGCTGGTCCGGACAAGTCCATCCAGGGCCTGTACCAGATCGTCAACCCGACCTCGGGTTCGATCAGCAACCACGCCCTGATCCGTCCGGGCACCAACTGATCGTTCTGATCGGTAGTTGCTTGTAGTCTTGGAAAGACCCGCTCCGGCGGGTCTTTCTTTTTGTGGAACCCCATGCTTTGGTGTCGAGCACGGCATTGCCGCGCTGGGATGTGCCCGGCATGGTTCGCCGCTTCCAGGCGCTGGATATTGTGCGGTGCGATGCTGTTCGCCGGGCGTTGCCCGGCGCTATGGCGGATGATCCACCGGATTGGTGCGGTGGTGGGCGTGTGTTGCGATTGGCCGGGCCTTGCCCGGCGCTACAGGGTGGATGGATATGGCAGAAATGATGCGCAGGCTGTTTCTGGCGCCAGCCTCGGCCGGTGCGGGGCACGTACTGGCACTGGACGGGCTGCGGGGGCTGGCGGTGCTGATCGTCATCGGCTCGCACCTGTCCAATGCCGGCTGGCTGCCGTGGCCCAACCTGTCGGGCATCGGCAAGAGCGGGGTGTACCTGTTCTTCGTGCTCAGCGCCTATCTGCTGGCGTCGGCCATGTTCGGCCAACCGCTGGCAAAGCTGGCCCATCTGCCGTACTGGCTCAACTATGCGCTGCGCCGGGTGCTGCGGATCTGGCCGCTGTATCTGGTGATCCTGCTGGTGAGCTGGTGGCTCACCCGGGCGGGTGTTCCCATCTGGCATTACCAGATCGACACCGTTGCACTCAAAAATCACCTCGCCTTGCGGGAAGGGCAGAGCGTGCTGTGGTCGATCCCGGTGGAGTTCACCTTCTACCTGTGGCTGCCGTTCATCGTGGTGGCGATGCAGCTGTCGCGCAAAGCCCCCGGCGGGCGCTGGCTGGGATTGATGCTGTTGGCGCTGCTGGTGCTGTTGGCACGCCGGTACTGGCCGGCGGCAGAGGCGGTCACCAATAGCGTCGGGCTGGGCCAGTATCTGGTGGTGTTCCTGTGTGGGGTGGGGGCGGCCTGGCTGCACCGCTGGTGGCCAGGGCTGGCCACGGCCGGGCGCGCCTGGCGGATACTGGGCTGGTTGCTGTTGGCGCTGTTTGTACTGGTCACCCCGTCGATCTGGGCGTTGTTGAGCGGGAGCGAATTCCAGCCCGGGCTCGGCCACCGCTGGTTCACAGGATTCGGCCTGGGCTGGGCCCTGCTGGTGCTGGCGCTGTTGTGGGGGGGCGGCATGCTGACGCGGTTCTTTGCCTCTGCGCCGATGCGGCTGGTGGGGGTGATCAGCTTCAGTGCTTACCTGTGGCATATGCCCGTGCTGCAGGCCGCCGATACGCTGGGGATGCGTGAATGGGGCGCAGGCGGGCTGTGCCTGCTGCTGCTTGCCATGCTGCTCACGGCGATGGCTTCCTTTCTGCTTTTTGAGCGCCCCTGGCGGGATGTCCGCTATCGCAAGGGCCAGTCGCGTCGCCTCCCGGAAGCTTGCGCCCCTGCCGATAGACAGGGCGAGCCTTGAGAAAACGGTCGGGCCGCCACAAAAGTGGCCGGCCCAAGAGGGATGCTCAGCTATCGGCCAGAGCGGCTCGGGTATCATTGCCGGTTTCGTAAATGAACGGAGCAGCTCCCATGGCGTACCGTCTTGCAACGCTGGCCATCCACGGCGGCCAGTCTCCGGACCCGAGTACCGGTGCGGTGATGCCGCCGATCTACGCGACCAGCACCTACGCCCAGTCCAGCCCGGGCGAGCATCAGGGATTCGAGTACTCGCGCACCCACAACCCGACCCGCTTCGCCTACGAACGCTGCGTCGCCTCGCTTGAGGGCGGCTCCCGTGCTTCGCCTTCGCCTCGGGCATGGCCGCCAGCTCCACCGTGATCGAGCTGCTGGATGCCGGCAGCCATGTGGTGGCGATGGATGATATCTACGGCGGCAGCTTCCGCCTGTTCGAGCGCGTGCGCCGCCGCACTGCCGGGCTGGACTTCAGCTTTGTCGACCTGACTGATCTGGCCGCATTCGAAGCGGCGATCACGCCGAAAACGAAGATGGTGTGGATCGAGACCCCGACCAATCCGATGCTGAAGATCGTGGACATCGCCGCGGTTGCAGACATCGCCAGGCGCCATGGCTGATCGTGGTGGTGGACAACACCTTCGCCTCGCCGATGCTGCAGCGTCCGCTGGCGCTGGGCGCGGACCTGGTGCTGCACTCGGCCACCAAGTACCTCAATGGCCACTCGGACATGGTCGGCGGCATTGTCTTGGTTGGCGATAACGCCGAGCTGGCCGAGCAGATGGCATTCCTGCAGAACTCCATCGGGGGCGTGCAGGGCCCGTTCGACAGCTTCCTGGCCCTGCGCGGCCTGAAGACCCTGCCGCTGCGGATGAAGGCGCATTGCGCCAATGCACTGGCGCTGGCGCAGTGGCTGGAAACCCATCCGGCCATCGAGAAGGTGATCTACCCGGGCCTGGCCTCGCATCCGCAGCACGAACTGGCCGGCAGGCAGATGGGCGGTTATGGCGGCATCGTCTCGATCGTGCTCAAGGGTGGTTTCGAAGCGGCCAAGCGCTTCTGCGAGCGCACCGAGCTGTTCACCCTGGCCGAATCGCTGGGCGGCGTGGAAAGCCTGGTCAACCATCCGGCAGTGATGACCCATGCCTCGATCCCGGTCGAGCGCCGCGAACAGCTGGGCATCAGCGATGCACTGGTGCGGTTGAGCGTGGGTGTAGAGGACGTGGGGGATTTGCAATACGACCTGGCGCGTGCGTTGGGCGTTACAGCGGTTTAATGATGGCTCGAGTATCGGGCTTCTGGAGTAGTAGCGTGTCGATCATTACCGGGCCATTCCGTGTGGCCCTTGAACATGGCTCCCTTGTCCGGGAACTGACCAAGCGCGAGATACTGGGGCGCTATCGGGGGGCAAATTTCGGTTTGTTATGGGCGCTTATCGCCCCCTTTCTGATGTTGGCCGTCTATTCGCTGGCCTTTGGTGGAGTCCTTGGCAGCCGCTGGCCGACTGTCGATGGCAAACAGGGGAATTTCACCCTGATTCTCTTCATCGGCCTGATTCTTCATGCGTTCCTGGCCGAGTGTCTGACACAGGCGCCGCGCCTGGTTTCGGGTAACACCAGTTACGTCAAAAAAGTTGTTTTCCCGTTGGAGGTGCTGCCCTGGCCGATGGTTTTGTCGGCATTGTTCCATCTGTTCATGAACCTGGTCGCCTATCTGGTGCTGGCGGTGTTTATTGGGCAGAGCGTTGGTTGGACGCTTGTGTTGTTTCCTCTGGTAGTGCTGCCGCTGGTCTGGCTGGCATTGGGTCTGGGCTGGGGACTTGCCGCACTCGGCGTCTATTTCAGGGATATCAACCAGATCATCGGTGTCCTCTCCACGGCATTGCTGTTCACGTCCACCGCTATCGTTCCTATCTCGGTGATTCCGGAAGGAATGCGGTGGATATATCGGATGAATCCGCTGAGTTTCATCATTGATCAGGCGCGAGATGTGGTCATCTGGGGGCGAACCCCGGATTGGCAGGGTCTGGCTGTGTATTCGATCCTGGCGTTGTTGGTTTTCTATATGGGATACAGCTTGTTTCGTGCCACGCGTCGGGGGTTTGCCGATGTCTTGTGAGGTCTCCATCGACGTGGCGGGTGTGGGCAAGGTATTTCCCATCTATGAAAAACCACATCACCGTCTGTTGCAGATGCTGTCGCCGCGGTCGCACAGGCGGCGCTGGTTCCGCGAGTTCCGTGCGCTGGACGATATTTCGTTCCAAGTGCGCCGCGGTGAGACCGTAGGCATCATCGGCCGCAACGGGTCGGGCAAGTCGACGCTGCTGCAGATCATCTGCGGCACGCTGACGGCGACCACCGGCACGGTCACCACCCGGGGCCGCATTGCCGCCCTGCTTGAGCTGGGTGCAGGCTTCAACCTGGAATTCACCGGTCGCGAGAACGTATACCTGAACGGTACGTTGTTGGGGCTCACGCGTGAGGAGGTGCATGCCCGCTTCGATGATATCGCTGCGTTCGCGGACATCGGCGATTTCATCGACCAGCCGGTCAAGAGTTACTCCAGCGGCATGTTCATCCGCCTGGCCTTCGCCGTCGCGATCCATGTCGAGCCGGATATCCTGATCGTCGACGAGGCCCTGTCTGTGGGCGACGAGGCTTTCCAGCGCAAATGTTTCGCACGCATTGAGCGCCTGCGCGACGCCGGCGCAACCATCGTGTTCGTATCGCACTCGGCCAGCACCGTGCTGGAATTGTGCAATCACGCAATCCTGCTGGATCGCGGTGATCTGTTGGCGACGGGCAAGCCCAAGGACGTTGTCGCGCTCTACCAAAAAATGTTGTACGCCCCGGCCGACAAAGTGGCTGCCTTGCGCGCCGCCTGTCTTGCGGGTACCGCAGGCAGCCTTCCGTCTGCCGCGGATGAACCAGGGAATCTGCTGTCGTCCGCCAATGTCGGCCATGCAGTGATGGCAACCGCGGAAACCGAGGACAGCGCGCACTTCGACCCTGGGCTGGTATCGCAAAGTCTCCTTCGCTACGAATCCTGCGGAGCACACATCGAGGATCCGCATATCCAGACTCTTGCCGGGCGCAGAGTGAACGTACTCCGGCCTGGCGAGGAATACGTGTACGCGTATTCGGTCGTGTTCGACCGGACCGTAGCAGGGGTCCGTTTTGGCATGCTCATCAAGACCGTGTCTGGTGTGGAACTGGGCGGAGCAACCTCTTCCAGCGTGCAGGAGCCGATTGCGCTGGTGGAGACTGCCGAACGTATGGAGGTACGTTTCCGGTTTCGCGCCATGCTGGCCCCAGGCGTGTATTTCATGAATGCCGGAGTGACCGGCCGTGTGGGAGAGGAAGAGTCGTTTCTTGATCGACTCGTAGACGTTTTCGTCTTCCGTATCCCGCCAGCTGCGGGCCGCATCACCACCGGTTTTGTCGACTTTCACGTGGTGCCGGAGATTCAGGCATCACCGCAATCCATCAGGGCTCCACGATGACAATCAGCGAAACAACCGCAGCGTCCGTGATCGTGGTGCTCGGCATGCACCGCAGCGGCACCTCGGCGCTGGCCGGAACCTTTAGCCAGTTGGGCCTCCGTCTTGGTGACGAGTTGATGCCCGCGACTGCCGACGCCAACCCCAAGGGTTATTTCGAGCATGTCCGGGTGGTACAGGCCCACGACCGCCTGCTAGCCGCGTTCGGGATGGACTGGGCCGATCCACGACCATTGCCGGAAAGCTGGCTGCGTCATCCGGCCGCGTTGCGGGCCCGGGCAGAACTGGAGCCGTTGCTTGCGCAACTGCTGGCCGAAGGCGGCACCGTAGTGGTCAAGGACCCGCGCGCGTGTCGGTTCGTGCCGCTGTGGCGGGAGCTGCTTGAAAGCCTCGGTGTGCAGGCACACTTCGCCTTCATCGCCCGTCATCCAGTTGAAGTGGCCGCGTCGTTGCGTCGTCGCGATGACATGTCCGAGTACCGGGCCGGATTGTTGTCTCTCGCCTACCAATTGGAGGCCGAACAGGCCACGCGCGGTGCCAGTCGCGTGTTCCTGACCTATGAGGCCTTGATCGCAGACTGGCGTGGCCAGGTTGCGCGTTGCCGCCATGCATTCGGCGCGGGCGTGCTGCCGGAGGAAGACATGGCCGCAGCCGCTGAAGTAGACGGTTTTCTCGACGCGCAACTACGCAATCACCACGCCGTCGATGCGTTCGCGCTCGATCCGGATGTGCTGGCGGCTTATGGCTGCGTTGTTACCGCCGCTGGCGGCGGCGCGCTTGATCTGACTGCCATGGATGCGCTGCGGCAACGCTTCGAGGCTGGGCGCAGGGGCTATGCGGCGGCGATGGAGGCGGCGCTTTCCGCGCTGGGCCATGACCATGCCCGCCATGTGCCTGCATGGAGCCGGGGGCTGGAGCTGGCCAGTGCCTGGAATGGTCCCGTGCCGGATGCCGCGCCTTCTATTGCTCCGCGGATGTATGCCCGCAGTGCCGCCGGTGGGTATTGCGAGGAGTTGGCCGTCGATGGCGTGGTGCAGATGGCAGCCGGCGGAATCTGCAACACCACCATGGATACCGTGCCCGGCATGCCGCTGGAACGCGTGCGTTTCGATCCGGATGGCCGGCCAGGCGTCTACGAACTGCTGTCGGTACGCCTGGATGGCCGCCCGGTTCCCGATCTGGCGGGGCGGGTGACGATACTGCACGAACAGCGCATGGCTGCGGCTGCGGCAGATGCCATCGTCTGGGCAGCGCAGGGCGACGACCCGTGGTTGGAGCTGGACCTGTCCAACCTGGCGGAGGCGGTGAGCGGCGCGAGGCGCGTGGAGTTCAGCTTCCGGCGCGCGACCGCGTATGCGTTGGCTGAGGAGGGTAACAAGCGCAGGCATGCGCAACAGATCGAACGCCTGGAGGCGTTGCAAGTCCAGCAGGCGCATCTGCACGAAGCATTGGAGATCCAGCAGCGTACGCTGGCCTCTCAGGACGAGCTCCTGTGTCGCATGCAGGCCCAACAGCAGCATGCCGGCAACGAGCTGTCCGCGCTTTCCCGTCGCCTCGCCGCTGCCCAGGAGCAGCGGCTGGACGCCGTCGCGGCGCAATTGGGTGTCTTGTCCGCGACGGTCATGGAGCTGAAGCAGCGTTCGGACCGGCCGCTCCTGTACCGTGTGGGCCGGAAGTTGCGCGTGTCCCGCGGTAGCCGGCGGGTGATGGCCGGCCTGGCGGTGCTGGAGCCGCTGCGTAACGTGGCGATGGACCCCGATGGATACTGGTGCGGATGCCAGCGCGACCCGCAGTTTTCGGTGCGTATGGGCGCCGGGCCGGGGCCGGGCATCGAAGAGGCTGGTATGTGCTGAGTATCGCTTCGCGCATGCACGGCGGGAAGCTGCAAAATCCCTGTCTGTATCCTGATTACGGCTGTGGTGTTCACGAAGCCGGCCGTATGGGGCTGCTGGCTTACGATGCGCAGGGGCACAGTGAGACTGTGGTGTACCTCGGCGCAGGACTGCGCAGCCTGCGCCTGGATCCCAGCGACGAGGACGCCCGCTTCCAGATCGAGGTGCGACTGCGTCCGGTGACGCGTCCTGGCGCCTGGCTGCACATGTTGCGCCAAGTCTGCCAGGTGCGTGGCGGCGGCCTG
>NZ_BAZI01000121.1 GCF_001310775.1 Stenotrophomonas pictorum JCM 9942 | reverse complement strand
CCACCGCCTGGCTGTTGTCGCTGCTGCTGGTGGGCTGGCTGGCCGCCCGTTATGCCTCGCCCGATGCGGGTGGTCTGCGCGAGCGCCTGCGCCAGAGCGAGCAGCAGCTGGAGCAGCAGCGCGGGCAGATCGAAGAATTGCGGCAGAGGCAGGCCACGCTCGAGGCATCGGACAAGATCAGCCGCGCGGCCAATACCGAAGTGCAGGCCTCGCTGGCCGAGCGCGACGAGGAAATCGCCGGCCTGCGCGCCGATGTCGCCTTCTATGAGCGGCTGGTGGGGGCCACCAGCCAGCGCAAGGGCCTGAACGCCCATTCGATCGAATTTTCCGCCGAGGCGGCCGGGACCTGGCATTACAGCGTGGTGCTGACCCAGAACCTGAACCGCGGCGCCATCAGCCAGGGCCAGATGCGCTTCTCGGTAGAGGGCGTGAAAGACGGCAAACTGACCACGGTCAGCTGGGATGAGCTGCACCAGCGCAAGGATGTGCCCGGGCAGAACTATTCGTTCCGCTATTTCCAGCAGCTGGACGGGAGCGTGATGCTGCCCCGGGATTTCACCCCGCAACGTGTGCGAGTCTCGCTGTCGGGGCCCGGGGGAGGCGCCACACAGACATTCGATTGGAAGCTCGCCGGCAACGGCAGAGGGGAGTAATGATGTTCAAAAGCAAATCCAACCGCGACAGCCAGCTGGTCGTGGACGCCCTGATCGGGCCGCAGGTGGTGATCCGCGGCGATGTGGTGTTCAGCGGCGGGCTGTACGTGGAAGGCCGCATTCTGGGCAAGGTCGTCGCCGAAGACGGTGCCGAGGCGATGCTGACGCTGGCCGAACAGGGTCATATCGAAGGCGAGATCCGCGCCGCGGTGGTGGTGCTCAGCGGCCGCCTGGATGGCGACGTGTACGCCAGCGAGCGGATCGAGCTGACCCCGAGCGCGCGGGTGACCGGCAACGTCCATTACCAGGTGGTGGAGATGAATGCCGGTGCCCAGTTGAACGGTCGACTGGTCCATTCCGCCAGCGCGGTCGCCGCGCTGCCGTCGCCGGAGGCCAAGCGGGGCGGAAAGATCCGCCAAGCTGAAGCGGCCGAAGCTTGAATCCTCCCGGCCGCGTCCCCATGCTGACCCCATGAGTACGTTAGTGTCCCTGCCCGGCGCCAAGCCGGCACCTGATTACCAGTCGCTTGATCGTCCGCTCAATTTCACCGGTGCGGCCGCGGCCAAGGTGCGTGAACTGATCCAGGACGAGGGCAGTGACGCGCTGGCGTTGCGCGTCTACATCCAGGGGGGCGGCTGTTCCGGCTTCCAGTACGGCTTCGAGTTCGACGAGAACCGCGAGGCCGACGATCTGGCGGTGGTCACCGACGGCGTGACCCTGCTGGTCGATCCGCTGAGCTTGCAGTACCTGATGGGGGCCGAGGTGGATTACACCGAAAGCCTGACCGGCGCACAGTTCGTGATCCGCAACCCGAATGCCCGCACCACCTGCGGCTGCGGCAGCAGTTTCTCGGTCTGAGTCACCGGCCGCACACGGCGCCCTTGCGATAGGGCGCTTTGTCGGCACGCTCTGGCCGATGTCAAAGCTCTCCCTACCTTCCTTGGCCGGCTACGCGTTTACCGCCAGCTCCCTTGATCGCGCCGATGCGTTGCGCGATGACCCCGATGCGTTGTCCGGCCTGTGGCCGCAGGCCCGCGTGCTGGTGCTCGATACCGATGGCACGGCCTTGTGCGATGACAGCGGACAGCCGCTCCCGCTCAGTGGCCGGGATCTGGGCGGTGGCCCGGGATCGGCGATCTTTCTGGGCGTGGAACAGGGCCGTGCAGTGTTCGTGGTCGAGGCCGGTGCGGTGACGGTAAGCGCGCCGCAGCGGGTGGATCTGCGCCAGGCCGCGGCGAGCTGGTCGCCGGCCGATTCGGCCGCGTTCTGCTATGCCCGTGGCATGTCGTACTGGCATACGCGCACCCGTTATTGCGGCGTGTGTGGCGGCGCGGTGGATTTCCGTCGCGGCGGTTTCATCGGCCACTGCGGACAATGTGGCACTGAACACTATCCGCGGGTGGATCCGGCGGTGATCGTCGCGGTCGAAAACCAGGGGCGATTGCTGCTGGGACGCCAGGCCAGTTGGGCGCCACGCCGCTATTCGGTGCTGGCCGGTTTTGTGGAACCGGGCGAGACCTTCGAGCAGACGGTCAGGCGCGAAGTATTCGAGGAGGCCAAGGTGCGGGTGCGTGAAGCGCGTTATCTGGGTACGCAGCCGTGGCCGTTTCCGGGCGCGTTGATGGTCGGCTTCTGCGCCACTGCCGAGGACGATGTTCCGGCCGTGGATGGCGAACTGGAAGATGCGCGCTGGTTCAGTGTGGATGAAATCAGCTCGGCAATGCAGCGTGATATCGACGATGACGGGCAGGGTATCTTGCTGCCGCCGCGGATTTCCATCGCGCGGACGCTGATCGGGGACTGGTTCGACCGTCAGCGTCGTTGAGCCGCTGCCAGCGCCATCTGCGCCGGTTCCAAGGGGGAAGGCAATGCCGACAATCGTGACAGGAGAATCCGCATGTTCACGACACTGGTAGCGGTGATCGCCGCGCTGGTACTGGGCCATCTGGCGCCGGCGCAGATGGCCGCGCTGCGCGACTGGCGCTGGTTCGGGCGCTGGCTGGCGTGGGTGCAGGGTCAGTCGGAAACGGCGCAGGACAACCGCCATGCTTTGTGGCTGGCGATCCTTCCCTGCGTGCTGGTGGTCGCCGCGCTGCAGTGGCTGTTGTCCGGGCGGCTGTACGGCTTGCCGTCGCTGCTGTTCGGCATCGCCGTGCTGGCCCTGTGCTGGGGGCCGCGCGATCTGGATCGCGATGTGGAAGCGGTGATCGATGCCGAAGATGCAAACGCCTGTGGTGTGGCGATCTCGCAGCTGCAATGCGCCGGCGGCAGCCTGCGCGAGGATACCCCCTCGCTGGTGGATGCCACGGTGATCAATGGATTGCGTCGCTGGTTCGCCCCGCTGTTCTGGTTCCTGCTGCTGGGGCCGTGGGGCGTGCTGCTCTACCGGTTGCTGGCGCAGGCCGTGCACGGCGCGCAGGGCGCGTTGCTCTCGCCTGCGGCGCGCGAAGACGGCAACACCTTTTTGAAAATCCTGGAATGGCCGGTGGCGCAGCTGATGACGTTGGCGATGGCGCTGGCGGGCAATTTCGACACCGTGTCTTCGGCGTGGCGCCGTGCCGGCGGCAGCCGGGCATCGCTGTCCATCGGCTTCCTGGCCGAGGCTGCGCGCGCGAGTGTGGGGGCCGAGCTGGTGGAAGAAGCCGAAGCGGCCGAAGCGGCGCGATTGGAAGGCATGCTGCCGGCCGACGAGCGCTTTCCCGAACTGCGCGATGCGATGAGCCTGGTCTGGCGCATGCTGCTGCTGTGGATGGTGGTGCTGGCGCTGATGATCATCGCCGGCTGGGTCGGCTAGTCCCGCCAACAGGGAGTGCTGCAGGGCCACCGCGCCAGCCGCGCGGAAGGCGGCTGTATCAGCCGGCGCCAGCAGATGGAACGGATACCAGGGAAGGTTGCGGGTAACCCAGAAGCCGGCAATCAGTCCCATCCACAGCATCGGCCGCGCAACCGGTCGCAGCATCGGCTGAAGTGCTCTCGGCCACAGACCCGCGCCGTGCAGGGCCATCATCAGCATGGGCAGAATCGACACCACGAGCAGTGGGTTCATCGCCAGGGCCTGGGGCAGGTCCAGCTGGACCAGCGCATGCAGACAGCGGGTGCTGCCGCAACCCGGGCACAGGATGCCGGTGAGCATGTAGAACGGGCAGGCGGGCAGGGGATTGCCGGGTGTGTTCGGATCGATCCGGCCCAGCACGGCCACCGCACCGGCCCCGAGCGTGGCCATTGCGGCCAGCGGTGCATAACGCAACAGGTGCGGGGGAAATCTCATGTCACAGAGCGCAGGCCGGCCGCGGACAGCCGACCTGCGTAATGCATCAGTAACCCGATGCGCCGCTCATCGCACCGCCAACACCCAGCAGCACGAACACGACCACATACAGGATCACGACCACGACCCAGGCCAGGGCCGACCAGATGGCCCACTTCTTGGCCTTCTCCGAGGCGTCACGGGCACCGGCGACGTCACCGGCGGCCAGCAGGCCGTTGACCTTGGCGGCGTGGATGATCGAAACGATGCCCAGCGGCAGGCAGCAGAACAGGGTGGACAGGATCGCCCAGACGAGGTTGTTGGAAACGGCGGGACTGCTGGTGTTCACGAAAAACTCCTTGTTGAAAAATCAGCGAGACTTGCAGGCATTTGCCGCGATCAGCGGCGAAATGATCATGGCGGCGATCCAGCACAGGGGCCAGGTGATCCAACCGATGAACAGGAAAAGCAGCAGGAAATTGACGAAGGCCACGGCCCAGTAGCCGAACATGATGAACAGTCCGGTGGCGACATTGCCAGCGTACATATGGCCGATGCCGAACACCTGGAACAGGCCGGGGAGAACTTCCAGCAACGCCGCCACGCCACCGGATTTGTGCGGATGGTAGTAGTGGTGAACCTGCTGCGGAATGGGCGGCGCCGGCGCTGGTGCCGGTACCGGTGGTGTCGCGTTGTCCATGTATCCCCTGGGTGTCCCTTGCGTCGCATTGTCCCCTGCGATGCGTAAGCGCGATAGCGTAGCCAGTTGTCTTACGTCTGGAAAGCGTGGCGTGTGCTCAGGCCTCGCTGCCGCGCAATGCCCGCACCTTGTCCTCCAGCTGCGCGGCACCGGTAGCGGTTCCCTCCACCGGGGGCGCGGCGATGACGCCGATCTGGGCGCGGAAGCGGCGCGGTACCCGCATCCGCCCCAGCCGGGTGTCGCGCCGGCTCCACATGCTCGACCACATGCCGGTGAGCGCCATCGGCACCACGGGTACCGGGCGCCGCGCCAGGATCTTCTCCACGCCGGACTTGAACGCCGCGATCTGGCCATCACGGGTCAAGGCGCCCTCCGGGAAGATGCAGACCAGTTCGCCCTCGGCCAGCGCCGCATCCACCTCGTCGAACGCGCGCTGCATCAGCGCGGCGTCCTCTTTCGGGCTGGCGATGGGAATGGCCTTGGCGGTGGTGAAGATCCAGCGCATCACCGGGATGTTGAAGATCCGGTAGTACATGACAAAGCGCACCGGGCGCGGGATGGTCGCCGACAGGATCAACGCATCCATGTAGCTGACGTGGTTGCAGACGATCAGCGCCGGGCCCTCATCGGGCACGTGTTCCTCCACGCCGGTCACGCGCAGCCGGTACAGGGTGTGCACCATCACCCAGCTCAAAAAGCGCATCAGGAATTCGGGGACGATGGTGAAGATGTAGACCGCCACCACCACGTTGGCGATGGCCAGCGCCAGGAACAGCTGCGGCACGCTCCAGTCGAGCACGGTCTGGGTCAGCAGGCCCAGCCCGGCGGCCAGCACGATGAAGCCGGAGTTCTGGATGTTGAGCGCGGCGAACACGCGCGACATCTCCGACCTGGGCGAACGGCTCTGGATCAACGCGAACAGCGGCACCACGAAGAAGCCGGTGAACAGGCCGATGCCGAGCAGATCGATGACGATGCGCACGCTGCCGGGCTGTTGCAGGAATCCGGCCAGATCCAGACCGGCCACACTGGCCGTGCCGGTGCGGGCGAAATACAGATCGAACAGGAATGCGCTCATGCCGAACGCGCCAAGTGGCACCAGTCCGATCTCGACGATGCGCCCGGACAGCTTTTCGCACAGCAGTGAACCGGTGCCGGTGCCCAGCGAGAACAGTGCCAGCGCCACGATGTACAGCGTGGAGCCGCCGCCCAGATTGACCTCGGCGTAGGTGGGCAGCTGCGAGGTCAGGATGGTGCCGAAGAACCAGAACCATGACACGCCGAGAATGGCGTTGCGGACCGCCTTCTGCTTCTTGGCCAGGCGCAGCACCGCCAGCGATTCGCGCAGCGGATTCCAGTGGATTTTCAGGTCCGGCGCGCCGGCATCCACGCGCGGGATCAGGCGTGCGGCCAGGTTGCCGGCCAACGCCAGGGTGATGATCGCCACTGCCGCGACGATGGGGCCCTGGCTGCCGGCCAGCGCGAAGATCATGCCGCCGGCGATCATGCCGGTCAGGATCGAAATGGAGGTGCCCATCTCGACCAGGCCGTTGCCGCCGGTCAGTTCCTCGGGTTTGAGGATCGAGGGCAGCACCGAGTATTTCACCGGTCCGAACAGGGTGGACTGCAGGCCGGTACAGAACAGCGCGATCAGCAGCACCGGCATGTTCTGGGTGAGAAAGCCGATCGCCGCCAGCGACATGATCACGATCTCCATCAGCGTGGTGATCACGATCAGCCGCTGCTTCTCCAGCTTCTCGGCGATCTGTCCGGCCAGTGCCGAGAACAGGAAGTAGGGCAGGATGAACAGCGCCGGTGCCAGGTTGGTGTAGAGCGTGCGTTCTTCGGTGCTCACGCCCAGATAGAACAGTAGACCGATGATCGCCTGGCGGTAGATGTTGTCGTTGAACGCGCCCAGTGCCTGGACGATGAAGAACGGCAGGAAGCGTCGCTGCGTGAGCAATGAGAACTGGCTGTGGCCGGACATCGGGACTCCTTGGTCTGCGCGGCACATTAGCAGACCGTGATGGCGGCTGAAGTACCATCCAACGCGGCCTAGGCTTCTGGATCACTGTGTCATGGCGGTGTTTTCACCGCCTGCGCGCAAGCTCGGCAAAAATAGCGGCTCTGCCGCGCCGGACGCGGCCTTGTGCGATATGTCCTGTGATGAACAACTCCGCTCCAGTCGCCGCCGCGTCGCGGCCGCTGTCCTCCGCGCTGGTGCTGCTGCTGGCGATCGCGGTTGGTCTGGTGGTGGCCAGCAACTACTACGCCCAGCCGTTGTTGCAGCTGCTGGCCGGCGTATTCGACGTCAGTGCCGGGATGGCCGGCTGGGTGGTGACGGTGGCGCAGCTGGCCTATGCCGCCGGGCTGCTGCTGATCGTGCCGCTGGGCGACAGGCTGGAGCGGCGAGGTTTGATTGTCGGCCTGTTCGTGCTGGCATCGGTGGGCCTGGGGATCAGTGCCAGCGCCGGCAATTTCGTCCAGCTGCTGGCGGGTACCGCCCTGGCTGGGCTGAGCGCGGTGGCCGCGCAGATCATCATTCCGCATGCGGCCACGCTGGCGCGACCGGAGCAGCGCGGGCGCGTGGTCGGCACGCTGATGGCCGGCCTGCTGCTGGGTATTCTGCTGGCGCGGACCGCCTCCGGGCTGCTGGCGGGCATCGGCTCGTGGCACACCATCTACTGGGTTGCGTGTGTGGCGTTGCTGCTGTGTGCCCTTGTCCTGGCCCGGCTGCTGCCGCCATACAGGCCGACGGCCAGACTGTCGTATCCACGTCTGATCGGCTCGGTGCTGGTTCTGCTGCGCGATGAGCCGCTGCTGCGCCGGCGCTCGCTGCTGGGCGCATTGCTGTTTGCCGGTTTCAGCGTGTTCTGGACGCCACTGGCGTTCCTGCTGTCAGGGCCGGCCTATGGCTACTCGATCAGCACCATCGGCCTGTTCGGTCTGGTGGGCGCGGCCGGGGCGCTGGCG
>NZ_BAZI01000120.1 GCF_001310775.1 Stenotrophomonas pictorum JCM 9942 | reverse complement strand
CCGCGGTGGCCGCCAAGGCCAAGGCTGCCTCCCAAACGCTGGCCGCCAGCCGGCGCGACAACGACACCCGATACCAAGAGGCCTTGAACGATGCGAAACGTGCCGAACGTGATCTTGCTGCTGCTCTGCGCCGCGGCGATGTGCAGCTGCAGCCGCAGTGGTCCTGTGATTCGCCCGGACCCGGCGCCGGTGGTGTTGCCGCCAATGCCGGCCAAGCCAGTGCCACAGGGCGCTATGACAGCGCGGCGCGAATTGTTGCGGCATCAGACGCCGACGCCGCGCTAATCGACTGGCTGTGGAATGGCTGGCGCGCTGACCGCCAGGCAGTGATAGCCGCCGGTTGTGCTGTGGAGGTCGACCCCTGATGGCCGGCCGCAAGATCAAGCTGAAGGACCAACTGGGGCGAGTGGTCCGTATTCAAGCAGGAGCCCCGGCGGCGCCGATCCCGCCTGCGCCGGCACCCGCTCAGCCTGATAGGCCACCGCCCTCGGCAACCGTCTGGAAGCTGATCCGCGAGGTACCGGCCAACCTGCAGAAGTTGGCCAAGTTGGCCGGTGCCGGCTTCGCAACGCGCGGCCCTGACGGCGAGTGGCACCAGCGGTCGCTCGCGCAGGGGCAGGGCATCGAGGTCACGAATGCAGATGGCGTTGCAGGTGACCCCGTTGTGTCGCTGGCCCCCGTCGTTCGCCCAGCTGCGGCGACAGTTTCTGCCCTGCGCGTGGTGTCTGAATCAGCTGCAGGAATTCGCCACTTGGATCCCGTTGATGGCGACTCCGTGGCTGGGATGCTGGGCCTCTCGATCACCGCCGGCAGTACCGGGGCGGCCATCAAGATCAAGACCAGCGGCACCATCGATGACGCGGGCTGGTCCTGGTCACCGGGGTTCGTGTTCGCCGGCTCCAACGGCGAACTCACCCAGGCCCTGCCGACCACCGGCTGGGAAATCGTGGTCGGGTATGCCCCATCGGCAACCCGGCTCAACCTCACTTTCGACGAGCCAGTGAAGCTGGCATAGGAGCAAGCAAATGGTGGACAAGGTCCTCTATCGGAACGCCGGCGAGACCAAGCAGTACACGCCGATCACCGCCTCGGCCGGTGCTGGCGACGCCGGCAAGATCCCGGCCCTGGGCAGTGACGGCAAGCTGGATCCTTCGATGTACGACCCGGGTGCAGACCCGAGTGAGCCGATCACCGCCAGCGAGGCGATCGGCGCCGGCAAGTTCTACAACCGATTTGCTGACGGCGGCGTCTTGAAGGCGCGCCTGGCTGACAACTCCAACGCCCGTCCCGCTCATGGCTTCGTGCGTGAGTCCGTCGCGGCCGATGCTGAGGGCACTGGCTACCCGCTCGATTCGGTCAACGATGCGCTCACAGGTCTGACGGTCGGTACCAACTACTACCTGGGTACCGCTGGCGGCGTTCTGGCGGCTCCGTTGGATGCGACTGATGCGGCCAACACCGGCAAGATCGACCAGAAGCTGGGCATGGCCAAGAGCGCCACGGAGCTGGTCACTGACGACTACGACTACGTGGTCCTGTAATGACTGAGAGACGGCCACTCGTTCGTGTCGGCGGGGAGACTGTGCAGCTCCCCGCAGGTGATACGTTGCCTGGAGGCGGCGGCATGCTCTACCGGAAGCTAGTCACGTTCACGAGCAGCCAGAACTGGACGTTCCCGGCCACGGCCCTCCCCAGTGTGCAGGTTATTTCGCGTGGGGGTGGCGGAGGGGGAGGGGGGGCAGCTGTCGGCAACGCATCAGGAGGTGGCGGTGGCGGCGGGGAGTGGAAAGAACAGAACATAAACCTTGTGCCCGGCACAAGTTACTCCGTGTTTGTAGGCGCTGGCGGTAGCGGCGGGTTTGCTGCTGACTGGAACGGCACAGGGTTTGTAACAGCTGTGGACGGCGGCGATGGTGGAGACTCTGCTATTGCCGGCACGCAAGTATTGGCTCGCGGTGGAAAAGGGGGAGCTACAGCTAATGGCTCAAACGCCCGTGGTAACGGCGGAAGCAGCGGAGCAGGAGCAGAAGCAATAACAGGCATTGGTGCCTCCTCCACTTGCACAGCAGGATCAGCCGGCGTTACCTCGGGCGCTGCAACTGCTATTCCGGCGTTCTTTGGAGAATGTTCAGGAGGCGCTGGGGCAGCATCGGCTATCAGCTCTGTGTACCCAGGAGCAGGTACAGGAGCTACGAGCGTAGGGGGCGGGGGATCTGCCTCTGAGGTAGGGTGTGGCGGTGGTGGCGCCCGTGGAGCTTCTGGAGCTTCTGGAAGTAGGACAGGAGGGGCCGGCTTTCGCGGCCAGATCGACATCATCTATTGGGACACAGTGCCATGAGCCGCATTGCACTGATCCGCGATGGCGTGGTGGTCAATGTAATCGAGGCCGATCTGGCTTTCGCCTCCTCACTGCATGGCTACGATGCAGCAGTGGAGGCTGGTGCTGCTGGCCCCGGGTGGGCCTACGCCGATGGCCTGCTTATGCCGCCGCAAACACCAGAGCCAGTGCTGTCGCTGGAAAAGTTGAAGCAGCAACTGCGCGAGCGCACCACCGCCCTGCGTTGGGAGCGCGAGACTGGCGGCATCACGGTTGGCGGCGTGCGAGTGCTGACGGGAATCGAAGATCAGAACCGGATTGCGACGGCCCTGATTGGCGCGCCTGCAACGGTGGATTTCAAGGCCGATTCCGGCTGGGTCAGGCTGACGCTTTCCGAGCTACAGACCATAGCTGCGGCGATCACCGCCCACGTCCAAAGATGTTTTTCCGCAGAGCGTGCTCATCACGAAGCGATCGATGCCTTGGAAACGCCGGAGGCTGCGCTAGCCTATGATGCGCTGTCCAACTGGCCGTAGGATTTTTCTGACACGGGGCCAAGGGGTTACCCGATAGTTTCGCATGGTGGAGCTGGCAATCTGGTATCGCCAGCAACGGCGGCGCCGGCAGTAAAACCGGAAATTCACCCGTCGGGCTATCCCTGCGCCAGCCGACCAAGAACAATGCCGTGCAACTTAAATATGGATAACCCGCTAGGCCTTCCTCAGGATATCCACTGCCGATGGACAGATCTCTTTTTTGTAGCTGCCACCACAGTAAGTAGTTAGCATCTCGATCATTGATTCTTTGTGTTTTCCACAAAGATCTTTGAGTGCTGCGACAACGCTGCGATCAATTTTTTCTGGCTTGGAACCCTTTTCCACAAGGAAGAATTGGGTGCTGGCTGCCTTTTTGCATGATTGTTCATTTGGAAGAACGTCGCGCTCTAATAGAGTCGGGATCGCGCCGAATTTTCCCGAATGCAAGATTTGGATGACAAGATGCTCGTGACTAGGGCGTAGTCCCATGCCTCCGTCGATATAAAGGGCTGTTGATCGCGCGTCACCCCGGATGATTGCCTCCTCGAATCCACGCTCACTCCAAGGCTGGCCAAGATTCGCAATTTCTTTAACTGGGTCGTCGCTGTTCTCGCGCTTGACGGTGTCTTGAACTGCTTCGGTGGCCTTCGCGATGCGGGACTGGAGTTCCACCTGCTGCTGAAGAAGGCCGGTGACCTGCTGCGCATCGGCGACAATCGCGAGGTTGTTGCTGAGCAATCCGCCCGTGTCTTTCTTGGAGTGGGAGCCTAAACCAACAGTAAGACCCGTGACCGAAACGGCGGCCAAGACCCAGACTCCAACCTGGCTAAAGGTTGGCCCTTCCCACCATGCACGCAAGTCTGGAATGCGATCAAACAGGCGTCGCATGGCGCCGGTTCCAAGTAGCAGCGACATCGCCAGTACTACAGATGCAGCAAGTCCAATGGTCAGTGGAAGTAGCCAGCCACCCTTGGGGGAGAAGAAGTCGCCTATTGCAGCAATTGCTGTAGCGGGCAGCGCGCCGCCTGCAATGGTGATTCTCAACTTCTTGGAGAACGGAATTGCGCTGGACATACTTACCCCCTAGTAAGCGGCCTTGGGCCATTTTCTTGCGGTTGCAGATGGGCGATATCAATTGAAATTACGCTTTCCGTCAAGAAGCGAGACCCTATTGGGCCTCGTACCCCTCGTCTCGCGATACCGCCACCGCTAGCAGCTGTCTCGGCCAGTGCGATTGACCCACGTCACGATTCCCGCCATGACGATCAATGTGCACAAGGCGAAGTGGGCGCGGTCGAAGTCGGCCGCACTGTATCTGCAAGCCGTTGAAGTGGAGCGGAGAGCGGAGGGGGATTGGCGCCAGCGCGAGAGGGCGCGGAATGGCGCTGCGATCCTTAGGGGAGAGGCCGAGCGGTATGCGGCGATGGCCAGGCGATGGGGCGGTTCCGCCTGATATCCTATTCCGCAATTGATCGGTGCGCCCTTGGTGCGTAAGGCGATTCAAGGGGGGGCGGCTGGGCGTTTTGCGGAACAGAAAACAGCCCAAAAGCCTTGGTACATAAGGGTTCTTGTCCGGACTTAAAATCCGCCGGCCGCGAGGCCATGCCGGTTCGATTCCGGCTCCGGGCACCACTACCTGACAATCGAGAATGGCATGAGCGACGGTATAACCGCAGCGGCGGCCCCCCGGGTCGCCATCATCGGGCTGGGTTATGTGGGGCTTCCTCTGGCCGTTGAGTTCGGTAAGACGCTCGACACGCTGGGCTACGACATCGACCCGCAGCGCGTCCAGGAGCTTCAGGCCGGGCACGACCACACGCTTGAGACCGACGATGCGGAACTGGCAGCGGCGCTGCATGTGCGCTTTACCGGCGATACCGCAGGGCTGCGCGACCGCAACGTCTTCATCGTCACGGTGCCCACGCCTATCGACGCCTTTGAACAGCCGGATCTGGCGCCGTTGCGCTCGGCCAGCGAGCTCATCGCCGCTTATCTGAAGCCGGGCGATCTGGTGATCTACGAATCCACGGTCTATCCCGGTACCACCGAAGAGGTGTGCGTGCCGTTGCTTGAGCAGGGCTCGGGACTGCGCTTCAACGTGGATTTTTTTTGCGGCTACAGCCCCGAGCGGATCAATCCGGGCGACCGGCAACGGCGTTTGCCGGATATCCGGAAGATCACGTCAGGCTCCACGCCGCACGCGGCGCAGGTGGTCGATGCGCTGTATCGCCGCATCATCCGTGCGGGGACCTGGCCGGCACCTTCGATGAAGGTCGCAGAAGCGGCCAAGGTGATCGAGAACATCCAGCGCGATGTGAACATCGCCCTGGTCAACGAGCTGGCCCTGATCTTCGACCGGTTGAGTATCGATACGCTTGATGTGCTCGAGGCGGCGGGAACCAAGTGGAACTTCCTGCCGTTCCGACCGGGGATGGTCGGGGGGCACTGCATCGGCGTGGATCCGTACTACCTGCTGCACAAGTCCGAGAGCGTGGGTTACCACCCGGATCTGATCCATACCGCGCGACAGGTGAACAATCGCGTCGTCGCGCATGTGGTCACACGGGTGCGCACGTTGCTGGAGCAGAAAGAAAAATCACTGCAGGGCGCCAGGGTGCTGGTGCTCGGTGTCACCTTCAAGGAGGACTGCCCGGATCTGCGCAACAGCCGCGCGCTGGATCTGGTGCAAATGCTGTCCGCCGCGGGCGCACTGGTGCATGCGCACGATCCATGGGCCGATGCGGCCAGCGCACAACGTGCTGCAGAGGTGGTGCTGATCGAATCCCCGCAGCCGGGAAACTACGATGCGATCGTGCTGGCGGTGGCGCACCGTCAGTTTCGTGAGTACAGCGCGGAAAAAATCCGTGCACTGGGTGTACAGGACATGATCGTCTACGACATCAAATCCGCCTGGCCGCGGGACGTTGTCGACGACCGGCTGTAGAATCCGCGCCATCTCTGATCCGAGGACGGTAATGCATCGTTATCTTGTCTATGTGCTGGCATTGATTCTGCTGCCAGTTTCTTTGGCATTGGCTTCGCATTGGCCAGCGTGGTACTGGGGCGTGGGCCTGTTTGGTGTGGCCGCGCTGCTGGGTACCTGGGACGTGTTGCAACGTCGAAGCGTGTTGCGACGCAACTATCCGGTGCTGGCGCATTTCCGTTATGGCTTCGAGTCCATCGGCCCGGAAATCCGCCAGTACTTCGTACAGAGCGATCTTGATGATGTCCCGTTCTCGCGGCAGCAGCGCCAGTTGATCTATGCGCGTTCGCGCAACGAAATGGACGTGGTGCCATTTGGGACCCTGCGCAGCGCCTACGCGGTGGACTACGAATGGATCAACCATTCCATGGCGCCGACCACCATCCCGCATCACGATTTCCGCGTGACCATCGGTGCCGAGTGCGCAAAGCCCTATTCGGCCAGCGTGTTCAACATCTCGGCAATGAGCTTTGGCTCGCTCTCGGCCAATGCCATCCGCGCGTTGAACAAGGGCGCCAAGCTGGGCGGCTTCTGCCATGACACCGGTGAAGGCTCCATCTCGCCTTATCACCGTGAGAATGGCGGTGACCTGGTCTGGGAAATCGGTTCGGGCTACTTCGGCTGCCGCGACGAGAACGGGCGCTTCAGCGAAGAGCGTTTTGTCGAAAACGCGCGCGACGATCAGGTCAAGATGATCGAGATCAAGCTATCGCAGGGCGCCAAGCCCGGCCACGGCGGCGTGCTGCCAGCGGCCAAGGTCAGTGCGGAGATTTCCCTCACCCGCGGCGTGCCGATGGGCGTGGATTGCGTCTCGCCGTCCAAGCACTCGGCGTTCTCCACGCCGGTGGAGCTGCTGCAGTTCGTTGCGCGTCTGCGTGAGTTGTCCGGTGGCAAACCGGTCGGCTTCAAGCTGGCGATCGGCCATCCCTGGGAATGGTTCGGTATCGCCAAGGCCATGCACGAAACCGGTTTGCTGCCCGACTACATCGTCGTTGATGGTGCTGAAGGCGGTACCGGCGCCTCGCCTGCGGAATTCATCGATCACGTTGGCGTGCCGATGAATGAAGCGCTGATCCTGGTGCACAACACGCTGATCGGTCTGAACCTGCGTGAGCGTATCCGCCTGGGTGCGGCGGGCAAGGTGACCAGTGCATTTGATATCGCACGCACCATCGCGCTGGGCGCGGACTGGTGCAATGCCGGCCGTGGCTTCATGTTTGCGTTGGGCTGCATCCAGGCGCTGAGCTGCCACAACGACAAGTGCCCGACCGGGATCGCTACCCAGGACCCGAGTCGCTGGCGTCACCTGGAGCCGGAAGACAAGGGCCAGCGTGTGCGCAACTACCACGCCAATACGATGCGCGCGTTGCGTGACCTGTTGGGCGCTGCCGGCCTGAACGATCCTTCCGAACTGGGACCGGAACATATCCTGCGGCGTGTTTCGCCGGTGGAGATCCGTTCGCTGGCTTCGCTGTATCGTTATCTGGGACCGGGCGAGCTGCTTGACCGGGTGCCCGAGCACGTCGTGTTCCGCGAGTACTGGGCGGATGCGCGCAGCGATTCGTTCGCACCGCCGGCACGCATTTCGGGGTTGCGCGGCAGCAAGCTGCAGTGATCTGCCCCGGTGCGGAGACGGTCGCACCGGCATCGCAAATGAAAACACCGCCCTTGCTCGACAAGGGCGGTGTTTTTTTACAGGTCGCGGTTGTCGCGCCGCGGTGTAATCAGCGCGCCAGCCACTGGATCACCCCTTCGGCGGCGCGCCGGGCGCTGGCGTAGCAGGCGGTAAGCAGGTAGCCGCCGGTCGGCGCTTCCG
>NZ_BAZI01000119.1 GCF_001310775.1 Stenotrophomonas pictorum JCM 9942 | reverse complement strand
CCGTGCCGCCGGGGGGTGTGGTGCGGGCGTCGTTTGCGCGCCCGTCGCCGCGACGGACAACGTCACGGCGACACCGCTTGCCTTACTTGGCTTTCTTTTCCCGCTTCTCGGCCTTCTTTTCCTTCATCGTCTTGGCCGGTTTCTTCTTCTGGTCCTTCTTCTGGTCCATACCCTTGCTCATCATTTTCTCCTGGAGGTCGGGGGCGCCGTCCGGCAGCAGCCGTCGGCGGCGCAACAAGCGCACGCCAGCATAGCCGGTTGAGCGCCCCTGAAAATGGACTCACGTAGGAACCGGCGGCTTTTCCGGCAACGTCCCGACAAAACCCGGCGGGCGGTTACCTCGACCTCCACCGGAATTGAAAAAGCCCCGCATGGCGGGGCTTCTTTTTTCAGCGGGCGATCGGGCGTGTGCCGGTGCTCAGATGTCCTGGTAGGACGTGGCGGCGGCGATCACGCTGCGCAGGCGTTCGATTTCCGCGCTGGGGTCTTCGGGCAGGTAGTGGCGGTCGCCAAAGTCCTGCACGCTGGTGGCCAGCGGTTCGAGCACCACCCGGGTGCGTTTTGCATTGCGGATTTCCAGCGTGGTCCAGGTCTCGTCGCCGCGCACAAAGCCGATGGCGAACTCGCGCTTGTGCCGGCCGCCCGGGACCAGGCCCCCCCGGTCGCGGTAGTTGTCGGTCAGGGTGGTGGTCACTACCGGCGTTTCGGCGTCGTCCAGATACAACGCGGCGTTCCACTCCAACGCGCTGATCGGCAGCGGGCTGTTGTTCTCGATGGTGGCGCTGATCTTCGGTGCCAGACCGAAGAAGTCCTTCTCGATCCGGAAGGCGGTCTGCACGGCGGTGACCTGTGCCAACTGCGCACGCACTTGCGCCGCCTGCAGGGCCTGCGGCTCCAGCGCCGCGATCCGCGCCGGATAGGTTTCCAGCACCTGCGCCACTTCACCGCGGATGATCTGGCGCGGACTGTTGCCGGGGTAGCGGCTGTGCAGGCGGTCCAGATCCAGGTCCGACACGGCCCAGTTGAAGCCCTGCTGTTCGTGTTCGCTCATCTTGGCAAAGACCGGGTTGAGCGAGGCGAAGTACGGATCGGCGCCGTTGCCGGTCACCAGGGCGGTATCCATCGGGCCACCACAGGCGGCAAGGACCAGCATCAGTGGCACAGCCACGAGCAGGCGCAGGCGGGAGAGGGAAAGCGGCATCACAGGGCTCCTGGTGAAAACAGCGGTCACATCGACGACGAAGCAGGGATATCGGCCGCAGCGGCGTGTGCTTGAGGCCGGTCGCCTGTTGCGCGGGTTGCCCTCCACCAACGAAGAAGGCCCCGCAATGCGGGGCCTTCCGGAGACGGGGCGCGAGGATGCCGCGCCCTGTGCTGGCGGCGTTACGCCTTGGCCGCCTCGGGGGCGGCAGCCTTCTTGCGCTCGGTGTTGCCCTTGGAGCGGAAGGCGGTGACGTTCACGCGCATCGGCGTGTTGCCCAGCACCTCGACCTTGCCACCTTGCTTGCGGAATGCGGCCAGGTCCGAGGCGATGCTTTCGCTGGTGATATCGAAGCTCATGCTCTTGCTGGCACTGGCCTGCTTCAACTTCGAGGACGTGCTGCTGCGGTGGGTTGTAGCCTTGCGGGGCATCGGATTTCCTTCTGTCGATTCGCCGTTGGCAGGCGCATTGCCGCCCGGCGGAACGGCAACGCTGCCGCTGACGGCGTCGTTGCCACGATCGTGACTTCCCGTGGAGGTGGCGCGGAATGAGCGCCGGTACGCCCCCGGTAGTGGGGTGCGCGAAGGAGGGCGGGGAAGCGCGGACATCCTGCACAACCGTCGCTGAACTTGATGTTATTTGGCCCGGAATCCGCAAAAGCCGATGTGATAGGGCGGCGGGGCGTCTGCTGCCGCAGGACCGGGCGCCGTTGCCGGGCCTCAAGCGCCCGCCCGCGTCTACCCCTTTGGTCGGACAGGGGAACGGTGGCGGTTTTGCTACCCTGTGGCACTTTCCTGATTTTCGGGGTTGCCCCGGTGCTCTTATGAAGTGGCTGCGCGTTGCTCCCATCCTGTTGCTGATCGCCCTCAATACGCTGGCCCATTGCCTGCCGCTGTTCGTGGTGGCGCTGGTCAAGGCGGTATTGCCGTTCGAGCGGGTGCGGCTGGCCTGCAATCCGTTGCTGACCGGTCTGGCCGAGAGCTGGGTGGCGGTCAACAGCGCGATGCTGGCGCTGTTCACCCGCACCCGTTTCAGCGTGGAAGGCCAGGCCGACCTGCAGCGTGACGGGCACTACCTGGTGCTGGCCAACCACCAGAGCTGGGTGGACATCGTGGTACTGCAGAAGGTGTTCAACCGTCGCATTCCGCTGCTGCGCTTTTTCCTGAAGCGTTCGCTGTTCTGGGTGCCGGTGCTGGGCCTGGCCTGGTGGGCGCTGGATTTCCCGTTCATGGGCCGCTACACGCGCAAGCAGATCGTCAGGAACCCGGAACTGGGCCGTCGCGATATGGAAGTCACCCGCAAGGCCTGCGAGAAGTTCCAGAGCATTCCGGTGGCGGTGATGAACTTCGTCGAGGGCACGCGTTTCACCGCTGAAAAGCACGCCGCGCAGTCTTCGCCGTTCCAGCACCTGCTCAAGCCCAAGTCCGGCGGGGTGGCCTTCGTGCTCGATGCGATGGGCAAGGGGCTGAACGCGTTGCTGGATGTCACCATCGTCTATCCCAAGGGCATCCCGTCGATGATGGATCTGATGAGCAACCGGGTTCCGGAGATCAAGGTGCTGATCCGCCAGCATCCGATTCCGGCCGAGTTGATCGGCGGCAATTACCAGGACGACCGCACCTTCCGCGCGCAGTTCCAGAAATGGATGAACGGCCTGTGGCTGCAGAAGGATGCCGACATCAGCGCGCTGCTGGCCGGCAGGAACTGAGCATCGTAGAGAGTTAAAGCAAAGGCCCCGACAGGGGCCTTTGTTGTATGCGGTGCTGGCTGTTCAAGGGCGGTGCTGTGCCGTCACACCATTGCGTATCCGTGATGGGCTTTGGAAAAGCCATACGGTGCGATGAGTCGCGGGCAGCGCATCACTGGAAGTGTGATGACAGTCCTGTTCGATTAACCCGTCATTGACGGTGAGGTTGCTACATCTCCGCCTGCAGGGGCCATCAGGGATGGAGGCAGCATGGAAAGAGCGACAGATCCGGCGGTGCAGACGACTCCGATGTCGTTACGGGAGCAATTGCAGGGTTCCATCGTCGAGCTGGGGCTTGGCGCGGCATTGGAACAGGGGTTACTCGAAGCGCTGCATGCCGAAGTGAAGCGAAATCCGGTAATGGCGCGCGTGGATCAGGTGCTGGTCAACGAGGACCGTGTGTTCGCTGTGTATCGCCCCTTCGGCGAGCAGCCTCCGGTCCATCATGTGAATGTGCCGTTGCGCGGGGTGCAGCAGACGAGCGCCACGGAGCCGGTGGTGGGAGCGGATGGTTACCTCACCGATCAGGCGGTCACCCGGCATGAAGTGCCGGGGCTGGGGCGTTCGTCCATGGGCGAGCCTGTTGCGCTGGTGATGCACCGGACCGAGTCGGCAACCGCCGCGAGCGCTTTGAAGAGCTTTGCCAGCGGCCGCGATGGGGTCCAGTACGGCACCCACTTCCTGATCGACAAGGACGGGACGATCTACCAGACCGCGTCCCTTGGCCAAAAGACCCTGCATGTGGGCAAGATCAAATCCCGCTGCGTGGAGGAGGGAACCTGTTCGGAGGAGGAATCCCGCTGGCGGAAAAGCGCGGCTTCAATCCGACGGCGACCCACAATCATGAAAAAGCCAAGCAGTACCCGCAGCGCTATCCCCTCAATGAAGACAGTGTCGGAATCGAGGTGGTGGCGCGACATGTCGATGGCAGTTGGGAGGCCCCTACCGCGGCCCAGACCGTCGCAATCAACCGTCTGGTTGGAATTCTTCAACAGCAGTACGGACTGGGAGAACAGGACGTCTATGCGCACGATGTCGTTTCATACAAGACCCTCGGGGAGGGGGCTGGCCTGTATCAGCCTGCTGCTGTTGTCGACAATGAGCGGGTGCAGCAAGGGGGACCCTCGCGCTGAGCAGGAGCGCATGGATCTGCCGCAGGTGCTGAGTATCCAGGGTGCCCGCCTGGCGGACGAACCGGCAGCTGGCGGCGTCCAGTTGCCCAGGGCGTGCAGCGAATGGAGCTGGATGCCGATGCGGCCGGCCGGTTCTTCGCGCTTGCCACCGAGTACCCGCAGATGCCGACGCAAGGGTTCTATCAGCTGCCCTGCAGCATCGAAGGCGTGGTGCAGGCCGATGGCAAGCGTTGGGATTTCAGTATCAATGCCGCCGGAACTGCGGTGTGGAAAAGTGGCGATGTCACCCGCTATTTCGGCTGCAGCACGGCGGCCTGCGCACCGCTGGTACTGCTGATGCCCGACAACGGTGAGCCCTGAGCGCAGCGGCTGTGGCAGTGGCTTCCCTTCGATAACAAAGGCCCCGACAGGGGCCTTTGTTGTTTGCGGGGACGGAAGATCAGCGATAGACCCGTTCGCAGCGGGTTTGGACCACGCGCTGGCCGTTGCGCTCCTGGTTGCGGCCCTGCACATTGCGGCCGACCAGGCCGCCGGCCACTGCGCCGCCGACAGTGGCGAGCTTGCGGCCATTGCCCTTGCCGACCTGGTTGCCGAGCAGGCCACCGATCACCGCGCCGGTGGCGGTGCCGGCGACGCGGTTCTGGTCGCGGGCGTTGTTGGCCACTTCCACGTCGTGGCAGACCACGCGGCTGCCATCGTCGAAGCGGCGGCCTTCATCGCGTGGGCCATAGGTCTGTGCGTGCGCGCCACTGGCGACCAGCATGCCTGCAGCGAGCAGGGTCGCTGCCAGCGGGAAGGAAACAATGCGCATAAGAGGCTCCTTGGCGTGTTGGAAACGGCGTGTTGCAGCCTGCCTGTGCAGGCCGAAACGGAAAATGAAACGGCGCGATCGCGGTTGCGTTGCGGTTCATGCAAACGCCCATGCCCGGCATGAACCGGCGCGTGGCTTGGGTGTAGAGTTCGGCCCTGTCTTCGACCTTTGACGAGTGTGTGTATGAATACCGCTGCCGCTTTCTATCCCGTGGGCACGCCCGGCCAGCCGTGGGGCGCGCCCGAACGGGCGCAGTGGCTGGCGCGGCAGACCGTGCAGCGCAGCTACGCCGCGGAAGTGGTGAGCAAGATCGACGCGCTGCGCGAGCGCTTTGATGTGTCGCAGTACGGGGAGCTGGACTATCCGTCCGGTCGCTATCCGTTGTTTGCGATCCGCAGCCGCAACTGGGACGAGGCGTTGCCGGTGATGCTGGTGACCGGGGGTGTGCACGGCTATGAGACCAGCGGCGTGCAGGGCGCACTGCAGTTCGTGGACCAGCATGCGGCCGACTACACCGGTCGCTGCAATCTGCTCATCGCGCCGTGCGTGAGCCCGTGGGGCTATGAGCGCATCCAGCGCTGGAACGCGCTGGCACTGGATCCGAACCGCTCGTTCGTGCCCGACAGCCCGGCGCAGGAATCGGCCGCCCTGATGGCGCTGGTGGCGCCGCTGCAGGGCCGCTTCCTGGTGCATATCGATCTGCATGAGACCACCGACAGCGACGAATCCGAATTCCGTCCGGCGCTGGCCGCGCGCGACGGCAAGCCGTTCGAACCGGGCGAGATTCCCGATGGTTTCTATCTGTGTGCCGATTCGCTCAACCCGCAGCCGGCATTCCAGCAGGCGGTCAACGCCGAAGTGGCCAAGGTGACGCATATCGCCCCGGCCGATGCGCAGGGCAGATCATCGGTTCGCCGGTGGTGGCGCCGGGCGTCATCGAGTATCCGCTCAAGGCGCTGGGACTGTGCGCCAGCATCACCGATGCCCGCTACACCACCACCACCGAGGTCTACCCGGACAGCCCCAAGGCCACGCCGCAGCAATGCGATCTGGCACAGGTGGCGGCAGTGCGCGGGGCACTGGACTACGCGCTGGCCCATCGCTGAGTGCGGGGGGCGCGACGCGGAGCCGGCCCATCCGGGTGAGCCGGGTGGGCTTTCTGCGGGATTGCAGGCGTGCCGGTGAGGGCGCGCAAGGCGTTACCTGCGCTTGCGCACCAGCATCGCCGAAGCCTGCAGGATGGCGCGGGTCAGCAGCGCCATCGAGTTCACCTCGCCCTTCCAGTGCTGCCAGTACAGCGGCACGTCCTCCCACGCGCGCGCTTTGACGTAGACCAGCCGGCCGCTTTCCAGGTGGCGGCGCACCAGCGGCAGCGGGTTCATGGTCCAGCCCAGTCCGCCGAGGTTGGCATGGACGAAGGCGCGGGTGGAGGGAATCCACCAGGTGGGCGCATCGAGCGGATGGTCGACGCCGGCCAGACGCCGCGCGTAGCGGGCCTGCATGTCGTCCTTGCGGTTGAATACCAGCACCGGCGCCTGCGCCAGCGACTGGGCGTTCACGCCCTTGGCGAAATGGCGGGCGTGGAATTCCGGGGTGCAGGTGGCGGCGTAGCGGATGCTGCCCAGCGCGTGGATCTGGCAGCCCTGCACCGGTTCGGACAGGGTGGTCACCGCGCCGAGCACCGCGCCCTGGCGGAGCAGGGCCACGGTGTGGTCCTGGTCTTCGGTGTGCAGATCCAGCGTGGTGGAGGTGTGCTGCGAGAAGGTCTGCACCGCCTCGGGGAACCAGGTTTCCATGCTGTCGTGGTTGACCGCCACGGCGATGCTGGCGCGTGGCAGTTCGTTGTCGGAGATGCCGATGCGCTCGAAGGCATCGCGTTCGAGCAGGGCGGTCTGCTCGGCCAGCTGCACCAGGATCTGTCCTTCGGCGGTGGCCACGGTCGGGCTGGAGCGCTTGACCAGCAGCTTGCCGACCCGGTCCTCCAGCGCTTGATCCGCTGCGATACCGCCGAGGCGGTGACATTGAGCGACAGCGCGGCGCGCTCGAAACTGCCTTCGCGGATCACCGCGGCCAAGGCCCGCAGCTGGGCGTGATCGATGCGCATCGATTAAGTTCCGCTAAAGATGGTTAACGAAGTTTAGCTCCACTTTTTGATGCTGCATTGCGACAATTGCGTCGTTCAGTCGCGGCGGTGATTCCCCCCGCTGCGGCGCTCCCCCTCGCAACAAGGCAGTTTCCCCATGTTTTCGGTTATCTCCACCCAGCTGCCGGCAGCGCCTGGCTCAGTGGCGCCGGTATCGGTATCGGTCTGTTTGCCATCGTCGGCGCGCAGAGCGCCTTCATCCTGCGCCAAGGCATCATGCGCCAGCACGTGGTCCCGATCATCGCCACCTGCTTCGCCATCGACGCCAGTTTCATCTTCGCCAGCGTCGCCGGGCTGCGCACGCTCACCGACCAACTGCCATGGCTGACCACGGTCCTGCTGTGGGGCGGCGTGGCGTTCCTGGCCTGGTATGCGCTGCAATCGGCACGCCGCGCGCTCAGCGGGGGCGGCGGCATGCAGCTGGACGATGACGCCGAGCAGTCGCTGCGCACCGCGCTGATGGCGGCGGCGGGTTTTTCGATCATCAATCCGCACTTCTGGCTGGACATGATGGTCATCGGCTCGATCGCCGACAATTTCGGCAACAACCGCATGGCCTTCGCCGCCGGTGTGGTGACCGCCAGCGCGGCCTGGCTGACCATGCAGGGACTGGGCGCGCGCCTGCTGGCGCCGCTGTTCACCAAGCCCTCCACCTGGCGCGTGCTTGACCGGCACGATCGCGG
>NZ_BAZI01000118.1 GCF_001310775.1 Stenotrophomonas pictorum JCM 9942 | reverse complement strand
CATGGGGGAGGCTATCGGCAACAGAAACAACCTGCTGCGAAGCTTCTGGCGTAAATCCAACGCCGGGAACTTCGCGAGAATAGGTGATATCGCGCAGTGCTTTACGCCAAATGGAGCTGAACGTATCCCCCACATCGCAGTTTACCTTCCCGACTACAAAGCTCTGCTGGACAACAGCCAGCAGAACATTGGCCAAAGACGTTTTCCCAACGCCGCGCTCTCCAAACAGGATCGCGTGGTAGCCCTTTTGCGTAACAGCACTGATAATTCGATTGAGCTGATCGATTCGGCCGGCGAATAGATCCTGCGTATTGACGGGCGAGCCAGGTGTAAAGACCTGTCCAATATGAATAAGTTGACTCGTCCGAGAATCGACTTCCATACGTTTGTCCCTGTCATGTTTGGCGGCTTTCCAATTAGTATTACACCAAAACATGCAAGTCAACAGGCAAACCCTGCAAGTGATGCCATCTAAGCCACTAGTGCCGTTCCCGCGCCCCTAACAGTATCTATCCCCTTTCCGAGCTCATAACGATACTGCCGCAATGTGAGCTCCCCGCCGTACTTCTCGGCCACCATCAGTGCATTGACCGCCTGGCTGGCTGCAACCGTTTACTCCGTGCGCACGATGAGTGCGCGCAGCAGGTTCTGTCGTTCCATGGCCACCAGCGCCGACTCCACCCATCGCAGGTTGTCGGGGATGCCCTGGTCGAAGGCGATTTCCGGGTTGTAATGCGGCCGGAGAGAAACGGCCGGTAATGACTACCGGCGATTGGTAGCGGGGACAGGATTCGAACCTGTGACCTTCGGCTTATGAGACCGACGAGCTGCCGCTGCTCTACCCCACAACAGGAAAGCCGCCGACGAATGCAGGATCTCCCGAACCCTGCTCCGCCGACGGCCTTTTGATGCTGGGCGACCGCTGTTCGCAGCACTGCCCACGCTAGTGATTTAAGGGGGTCAATCGTTCCCGTGCAACTGGGGTTCCGCATGGGGTTCCGCACTTCCGCATGCGGAAGATTTCAGCCGCCGCCGAGGTCGCCGAACAACCGTTTCCGGAACTCCACGCGCCCATCGTGCAGCGCCTCCTCCAGCGCGCGCAGTGCCACGGTATGGATACGGACATACGTCGCTCCGCGCATCTTCACCTGTCGTGCGAGCACGGCCGTGGCCTGCTTCCGCTCTGGCCAGACCATCTCAACCACCGCGGCGTGGATGATCAGGCGCAGCCGGTGCCGATCGGCTGCACTGCTCATGTCCAGGCCAGTGACTCGGGATTGCTCCAGCGCGCGCTGCACCGGATCGAATGCCAACAGAGCCAGAGCGGCCAGCTCCTGACCATCCGCCCGTATTGCCACGGCCTTGGCCGCGCGCTGTGCCAGCTTGTCGTCCATGTAGGCCAGGGCACCGGCCACGTCCGCACCGGTCAGCGGCACAACGGTTCCGCGCCCCTCTACCGGCACCTTGTACCCGCCACCTACCAGCATCCGCGCCAGCAGTTCGAGTGGATCGCGTTCGTGTGACATCAGACCCCCTGGTCCTTGTAGCGCTTTGCCAAGAACTCGTACTTGCCCATGTCCTCCATCAGCCGCGCCTTCACGGATGCATCGGGCTCGACTTCATAGGCCGCCCGCGCCTCCGCTGCTTTTGCCCGGGCCCATGCCTCCTTGGTTTCGTACCGGATCCGGCCACCAGCGCCGGAGGCTTTGGGTTTGAAACTGCTACCGCACCGGCGTGCCACCTCCTCCAGCAGTTGCTCAGTCGGCACCGCCGACAGGTCGAAAGCCGTCATCGCACCACCATTGCAGCGGCGCCACGGCCAGACATGGCGGCCAGGTGATCCGCATTCGTCCACCCCAGCGCCTCCCGGCTCAGCAGCTCCGCCAACCGGGCGAGACCTTTGCCGGTCACCCGGACCTGATCGCACACCCTCTCCTCACCGTCCGGGCGCGGCAGCACCGTCACCTTGTGCACCAGCACACCGGTCTGGAGCCGCGGCTGGTAAGCCAGCCAATTTCTGCTGCCCGGGCGTCGGTAGATCCACGCATGCTCCTGCAGCCAGGAGAACAGCTTCAAGGGCGGCACGGCCAGCAGCTTGGCCGCCTCGGTGACCGGGAACGTACCTTCTGCATCGGCAATCGTATCCAGCGCGCGGGCCTTGGGCTGCAGCTGCCGGTTCTCTGCCCTGAGCGCTTCCACCTGCTCGCCATATCCCAGCAGCAAGCCGCGCAGGGCGGCCGGATCAGACAGGATCGCCATCACGTCCGCCTGCGGCGCCGGGGCGGCTACTCGCTGGTCGTAGGCGCGGATCACCTGCAGGTGGAACGCCGGCGAGATCCACATCGCGTAGGCATAGACCAGCTCCTTCACCACGTAGGTTCCCTGTAGGACACCGCCCTGCAACACTCCGACAGCGTTCCTCATATCTGAGGAACGGTCGATTTCCTCAATCAGCTCCCTCGCCTGCCTCGACCTCAGCCAATTCGATGGCTGGTGCTTGCTGGCTGCGCCAGAGGCGATATGCAGGTCATTGAGCGAGAAGCGGCCCTCGGCATCTTGGCGGACACTCACCGCGGCGATGGTCAGCTGCATGCCGGCACCTCCGTGGTGGCTACCAGGCGGCGAGCCCGCTTCATGAACGACACGAACTCCTCCCGGTGCCGCTCCTGCGCGGCGCGGTGGGCCTTCTCTTGAGTCTGGATCCAGTCCTCGAACTCGATCTCGAGAAATGCGAGCCGCTGATCGACTGTGATGGTGCGGAAGGCAACCGGCGCCGGCGGGGCGTCAGCGTTCCTCCCGCTCCCGCGCGGCGCTGCCGGCAGGGCCAGAACGGCGCCGGGATCAGCTGCAGACCACACTGCAACTTGGCGGCCGTGGCGCGTGTCATACCGGTCCTCACCACGAATCACATGGCCGGAGCCCTGCAACTCACGCAGCAGGCCAGCGACGGCCGGCGCAGAGGACGGAAGGAACTCCGGCGGATGACCGGCCCCCATCGCTGCGATCCCCATCTGCTCGAGCAGTTCCGCCGCGGTGCAGGCACCGGCCGCGCCAAGACAGAACAGGGCGACCAGTCGCTGGTACTCACGCATATCCATCCCCGTCATTGCTGGCTCCTTTGCTCGATCACGAATGTCTGTTGGGCGATCAGCTCGTCGTCGGAGCCGTAGGTTTCGTGGAACGTCCTCGAGCCATCCATAAGGCTCGGCCCCCACTGCTCGCGCATCTGCGCGAACGTCTTCTCCGATCTCGGGTGCCGCCGGTGGTGCCAGGTGCACAGCGCATAGCCGAACGAATGGCCGCGGCGCTTGTTGCCTGACTTCGCGTGGTTGTAGTCGCAGCCGTAGACCACCAGGGTCGGCTCCAGCAGCCCCTGGGTGGCCAGCGCCAGGCAGGCCATGCAGGGACCGATCTTGCTGGCTTCGATCCGGGCGGCTTCTTCGGCCGTCGGCGGCGGTGCTTTCGACCACATCAGCCCTTCACCTCTTCGCCGAAGCCGAGGTCAGCTGCAGCGCGCGCCATCGCCGCCTTGGCCTTTTCCCGGTCGCTCACCACCGGCAGCGTCGGCCGTTCGTGCGGCAATGCCAGCATCGGCTCGGGCAGCTTCCCACCCTCGGCCACGTACCGCATGGCCTGCTCGTAGGCCGCGCGAAGCATCCGCTCCTGCTGGAAGCCGTCGGCGGTGTTGAAGGTGTGCAGATCCATCATGGCGCGCACTTGCATGGAGAATGCCGACCGGTCACGGCCGGGACGCATCTCCTGCTCCACCTCCCCAAACGTCGGCAGGTTCAGGCACAGCGCGCGGAACTTTGCCGGCCCCGGTGGCCACTCCAGTCCCTTCAGCAGGCAGGCAGACAGGCCTTCACCCAGCTGCCTCGCCGTCAGGCCGCGCAGCGCGGTCGCCCAGGTCTGGCCGGCAGTGGAAAGCGTCCCGTCGGCCTTGGCCGGCGCGGTGCCGTTGTCCCGCGTGAACTTGCCCGGGAACATGGCAGCCATCCGTTCCCACAGCGTCCACAGCGCGTCCATCTGCCGCTGCGATGGCTGCTCAACCAATGACAGCGAATTCGCCATCGATGACGTCCCCCGCGCCTGCTCGTCCTGCTCCACCTGACCGGCCAGCTGCAACAGGCCCGCCTTCGCGCTGCAATCGCTCCCATTCCTCTCGGGCGTGGGCGACGGTGTCGGCAGAACCTTGCGCAGTTGATCCATGGTTGGCAGCTCCTGATTGCTTGGGCTCGACGGGAAGCAGCAGGCCCAGGGCCATTGCGTCCTTGAGGGATTTGTTGATGTCGCCGCCGCTCTCGGCGATGGCTTCCAGCTGTGGGCGGACCTGCAGCCAGCCTTGGATCGACAGCGGGCGCCTGCTGACGCGGCGATGCCTGACGAACAGGGCCAGCACTTCGCGGTCCAGGCCGGGCAGCAGCGGACCGAGCGGCGAAACCTCACGCTCGATGTCTGCCTCTGTCATCGCGGCGCCGTCGCCCACACCCGGTGTGTGTTCCTGACGGTTACCTGATGTATCTGACGGTTCCGTGTCCCGTTTTTGGGACTCTTTCCGGGAAAAACGGGACTGTTTGGCGGGAAAAACGGGACTGTTTCCCTGACTTTTCGGGACTGTTCCGTTTTCGGAACTGTTCCGGTTTTGGGACTGTTCCGTTTTCGGGCCTGTTTCGATCATGTCCGGGCCGCGCAGCCGGTAGACGATCACCTGCTTGGTGTCCCCCATACGCCGGCCGCTGTCCTCGATCAGACCCCACTCACGGAGCCGGGCAAGGTTCGCCATCACCGTCTTGCGGTCCTGTCCGGTTGCCTCCGCGAGGTAGCCCACCGAGGGGAACGCCAGCCAGGTATCGCCGCTGGCGCAGTTGGCCAGAACCGTCAGCACGAACTTGGCCGACGACTGCTTGATAGGCAGCTTCAGCGCCCAGGTAATCGCCTCGACGCTCACGGCTGCACCTGCCATGTGATGTGGAACATGGGCAGCTTCACTCCGTTAAGTGGCTGGAGATCCGCCGGCCAGGGCTCTGGCAGTGGCGCACGCAGCACCTGCAGCCAGCGGAACGCAGTGGCCCGCGACACACCGAAGCGTTCGCGGAGCGCACGTGCGGTGAGGGGCATCCGCTGCTGGCGCGCCCACACGACCACGTCCATGTGCGGAAGCAGCTCCACAACGTCCGGCGTCAGCGCGTGCCCATTGGCCTCCAGTCGGGCGGCCAGCACCACGGCCCATTTGAGGGTTCCGGTACTCATGACGAAGAGCCTCCCGCGACGACCAGGGTCGGGCCAACCGTCTGGCTCTGCAGATGCCCCTCGATGGACGCAAGAATGGTCGCCACCTCTGCCTGCAGGTCCATTCCATCCCGCTGCGCGCGGCGCAGCGCGGGAACATCCCGGCCGTCGACGATGCCGTCGGCCATCACCTGTGCCAGCGCACCTATGGTTTTCCCGAACTCGATGGACATCCGGGAGGCGTTGAGCATCCCCGAATGCGGCTGCAGCTCCGGCAGGCGAGCGCCCATGAACCGTAACGCTGCGCCAGCTCCCGGGCACATTCCTCGCCCCAGGGTGACGGCATGGCGGAGACCCAAGCCTCTTCCAGGTCCACCGGCAGCTTCACCGTGCCATTGCGGAACCGAGCAATCAGCTGCGCGTTCGCGCGCTGTGCCTTCTCGATCGCATCGGTATCGGTGCCCGTGTGGAAGTCGACCACACGCTCAGCCGGCGCCACGATTCCCATGTACGTCTCGGCCACCGCCTGGGCGAAGCTGGCATCGGTGTGGTGACTGTTCCGGATGCAGGCCGTCGTGTGCCGGAAGATCACGGCAGCGCGCGGCTCGCGGAAGGTCGGTTGAATCTGTTGCTTCATTTACGCACCTCGGGAGTAGATGCAAGGTGGTCCCCATGGACAGGACGACCACGCTCAAGGGATCAAAGAAAGGTGCCGCCCGCCTTGCGGTAGGCTGCGGGCACCACGCGAGCAGCCCGCAAGGAGGGCGACATGGACAACGAAACTGTTCCGGACGTGATTGCCGACTGGGAAATAGAGGTCAGCGACAATTTCCGAGGAGCCCAGCTCACTTTTCGTGCCCTCGGCAAGCCAGGGCATCCGGAGGCCGGGGGTACTTATGCATGCCGCCCGATGTTCTTAGAGCTCGAACGGCTGCGGCGTCTCCAGAAGGAGTTGGACGGCTTGATCCGCTACATGGAAAAGGGTGTCGCGGCACCCGGAGCATCTCTGCAATAGCGGAGGCTGGTCCGGCCATCTCAGGCCACCTCCACGGGGACGATCCGGTCGTCGTCGGGGTCAGCCGGTGGCGGCGCGGGGGCGGTGCCGGTCTGCACATCCAGCAGCCGCAGCACCTCCGGCACCGCCGGCAGCGCGCGCTCCTCCTCCCAGCTCTCCACCTGCTCCACCGGCAGCTGCAGCACCTTGGCCAGCTGCTTGTCGTTGCTCAGGCCCAGCTTGGCGCGCAGAGCGCGCTTGCTCATGCGGGAATCGACCAGTGCCGCAGCGGTGAGCGGGGCCGAAACCACGGGATCGCCAGATACGGCAACTTGCGCCGGGGCGTCACCGAAGACGTCCGGCCGACGGAGACTCCAAATTTCCGGAATCCCCCGGTACTTCCAGTTTTGGACGCGCTGCACTCCCCCCGCACGAGGGTCAAACCCAAGCTGGATGGCTATCTCAGTAGGGCCGCCAAGGCGATCAATCAGAGCGGCATCTGCATGCAGTTTGGTTTCCATGAATCGAGTAAACATCATGATGACATCAATAGTCAACTCTATGTTTATCGACTCGGGTAAACGTGACGTTTACGCTGCCCGGATGAAGAACCAGCTCACTGACTTCCAGCGTCGCTTTGAAGAGGCCATGGCGCACGCCGGCGTGGCCAATAACCGGGCGGCGTTTGGAGTGAAGCTGGGCCTCGAGGGGAACCAGAATCAGAAGTTGTACAACTGGTTCAAGCGCGATCAGCGCGTACCTGACGACCAGCGACGCCCGCTCGCGGCGCTTGGGATTTCTATCGATTGGCTAAACAACGGCGATGGAGAAATGTTCGTCGACCGCACGCCAACTCAAGTCTCACCGCCAGCGACACCCGGTGACTATGTTCGCGTCGAGCAACTGGACGCGACAGGGGGCATGGGCGGCGCAATGGTCAATGAAGATCATCCGGAGGTCATCCGGTCGGTTGAGTACGGAGAGGCATACATTCGGGCGCTGATTGGGTTCGTCCCACCGCCTGGTCGGCTGAAGCTTGTGTCCGGCACTGGCGACTCAATGCGCCCGGTGATCGAACCAGGCGAGCCCACCCTGATGGACTCCGGGGTCACGACCTTCCAAGGCGACGGCATCTACTGGATCGGCCTGGGCGACCGCCACGACGGTCACCAGATCAAGATGCTTCAGCAGCGAGGCGACGGCCTGTGGGTGGTGAGCGCCAACCCGCTCTACCCGCCATTCCCGTTCCCGGAGCATGGCCGTATTGGCGGGCGGCTCTACATCCGCCACAAGATCGAGCGGTTCAACTGAAAGCGTCGATGAAGTAGGCAAGGAGGCTATGGATGAACACATGCGGCACCCCGCTGCTCATCACAGAAATTACAGACCGCAGCACGGATGGAAGGACACTACCCTTCAAATGCCGGGCTGAGGATGGTGACCTTTACTATGTAAAGGGCCGATCAGCCAGCCATCACAGTCTCATATGTGAATGGATGGCCGGGCAC
>NZ_BAZI01000117.1 GCF_001310775.1 Stenotrophomonas pictorum JCM 9942 | reverse complement strand
CGACCGGCGGCCAGGGCCAGCGCACCGGCGCCTTCGGCGATCAGGTGTTCTTCCAGCGCCAGCCGCACCAGGGTTTCACGCAGCTCGGCCTCGCGCACGATGACCACGTCGTCGAGCAGGCTGGCGCACAGGCGGCGGGTGATGAAGCCGGGAATCTTGACCTTGACCCCGTCGGCCAGGGTCGGCACCGGATCGATTTCGCGCACATCGCCGCGGATCGCCCGGGCCATCGAATCGACGCCCTCGACCTGGGCCCCGATGATGCGCACGCCCTGCGACTTCAGGGCCAGCGCCACGCCGGAGGCCAGGCCGCCACCGCCGATCGGCACGATCACCACGTCCGGGGCATGCGGGGCCAGCTCGATGCCCAGCGTGCCCTGGCCGGCGATCACGTCCGGATCATCGAAGGCGGACAGAAAGCGGTAGCCGTTCTGTTCGGCCAGCTCGCGGGCGAAGGCGAAGGCTTCGTCGTAGCTGTTGCCGTGCTGGCGCACGGTGGCGCCCCAGTGCTGGACGCCGGCAATCTTGGTGGCCGGTGCGCCGTGCGGCATCACCGTGATGGCCTGCACGCCCAGCCGGTGCGAAGCCCAGGCCACGCCCTGGGCATGATTACCCGCGGAGGCGCAGATCACGGTGCGTTCGTCGCCGCGCTCCAGCGCCGCCAGCATCGCGTTGAGCGCGCCCCGGACCTTGTAGGAGCCGGTGCGCTGCAGGTTTTCCAGCTTCAACCAGGTGCCGAAACGCTCGGCATAGTGCAGCGGGGTGGGCGGCAGGAAGCGGCGCAGACGCGCCTGGGCGGCCAGCACATCGGCGACGCTGACGTGGATGTCGCCAGCGTACGCGGCAGTTGCAACGGGGCGGCCACGGTCAGCCATGTACGTGGCCGTCACCGCGGACGGACGGGCCGCGTTGCCGATGCCCGGATGGAAGAAGACGCCTCCGCAGGCGGCGGCGGCGTACTACCGGTACGCCACTTACCTCGCTGCTCATACCGGGGTACCCGCTACCGGTACCACCTGTACCGATTCGCAGTCGTAAACCTTGCGCAGCTGGTGGCACAGCGTTTCCGGCGGACGTGTGCCATGGATGTCCATCTGCACATGCCAGCGGCCGGCATCGTCGGCGTTGCGGTTGCCGGCGATGTTGCTGGGCGAAAAACCACGGCGTTCGACCATGCCGATCACGCGCACCAGCGCGCCTTCGGCCGGCTTCAGCACCAGGTCAAGCCGGTATTGCATTGGAACTCTCCTGCGTTGCTTGGCGTGGGCGGGGTTGCTGTCGAGCATGGTGCTGTTGGCGTTGTTGGGCGGCACCAGTGGCCAGACATTGGCGCGGGCATCGATGGACACATGCAGCAGTGCCGGGCCGGGCGTGTCCAGCAGCGCGGCCAGCGCATCCTCGACCTGCGCGCGCTGGGTGATGCGGGTGGCGGGAATGCCGAACACCTGCGCCAGCGCGGCGAAATCCGGGTTGTCGGACAGGTCGATCTCGCTGTAACGCTCGGCGAAGAACAGTTCCTGCCACTGGCGCACCATGCCCAGCGAGGAGTTGTCCAGCAGCACGATCTTCACCGGCAGGCGGCAGCGGGCGATGGTGACCAGCTCCTGCACGTTCATCATGAAACTGCCATCGCCGGAGACCAGCACCACGGTGCGCTCCGGGCAGGCGAACTGTGCGCCCATCGCCGCCGGAAGGCCGAAGCCCATCGTGCCCAGCGCGCCAGAGGTCAGGTGGTTGCGCGGGTGGTTGAAGCGGCAATGCTGCGCCACCCACATCTGGTGCTGGCCGACGTCGCAGGCGATCACGGTGTCGGCTGGCGCCACTTCGCTCAGCCGCTTGAGCAGCGCCGGCGCGTAGATGTCCTGGCCTGGGGCGTCGTAGCGGGCGGTGAACTTCTCGCGGTTGGCCGCGCAGCGGGCGCGCCAGGCGTTGCAGTTGCCGCGCAGGGGAGTCAGTGCCCGCAGCGCGGTGGCGACATTGCCTGGAATGGCGACATCGACGCTGCGCAGCTTGGCGATCTCATAGGCATCGGCATCCAGGTGGATGACGCGGGCGAAAGGGGCGAACTCGGTCAGCTTGCCGGTGGCGCGATCATCGAAACGGGCGCCGACCACGATCAGCAGGTCCGATTCCTGCACCGCCATGTTGGCCGCCCGGGTGCCGTGCATGCCGAGCATGCCCAGGTACTGCGGATGATTGGCCGGCAGCGCGCCCAGACCACGCAGGGTCAGCACGGTCGGAATACCGGAGGCTTCGACGAACTGGCGGAACTCGCCGACCGCATCGGCCAAGCCGATGCCGCCGCCGCCGTAGATGACGGGCTTCTCGGCCGCGGCGATCAGTTCGATCGCCGCGGCCAGACGCTCCGCCTCCGGCGCCGGCACCGGATCCACCGTGGCCGGCCTGTGATCGGGCAGATGCGAGGCATCGGCCAGCTGCACGTCCTTGGGCAGGTCGATCAGCACCGGACCGGGCCGTCCTTCGCGGGCGACACGGAATGCTTCGGCCACCACCTGTGGCAGTTCCTCGACACTGCGCACCAGCCAGCTGTGCTTGACGATCGGCATGGTCATGCCGAACACATCCAGTTCCTGGAACGCATCGGTACCCAGTAGCGGGGTGCCGACCTGGCCGGTCAGGCACACCATCGGTACCGAATCGAGCATCGCATCGGCGATACCGGTGACCAGGTTGGACGCACCGGGGCCGGAGGTGGCCACGCAGACACCGACCTTGCCGCTTGCGCGGGCGTAACCGTTGGCGGCCAGCGCCGCGCCCTGCTCGTGGCGTACCAGGATGTGCTTGAGGCTGGAGTCCACCAATGCGTCGTAGAACGGCATGATGGTGCCGCCCGGGTAGCCGAACAGCGTTTGCACGCCTTCGGCTTCCAGGGCCTGCGTCAGCCAGCGTGCGCCATTGCGCGGCGCACCGGGGGTGGATGTGTTCATGCAGCGACCTTTGCCTGTTGCGGGTGGGGGACCGCGGGGTTACGCGTTCTGTGCTTGCAGCCAGACCATCTTGGCGCGGAGCTCCTTGCCCACCTTTTCGATCGGATGGTCCATGTCGGCCTGCTGGAACTTCCTGTAGTTCGGCAGCCCGGCTTCGTACTCGGCTTCCCAGTTCCGGGTGAAGGTGCCGTTCTGGATGTCGGTCAGCACGTCCTTCATGCGTGCCTTCACCGAGGCGTCGATCACGCGCGGGCCGGAGACGAAATCGCCGTACTGGGCGGTTTCGGAGATGAACTCCAGCATGCGGGTGATGCCGCCTTCGTAGAACAGGTCCACGATCAGCTTCAGTTCGTGCAGCACTTCGTAGTAGGCGATTTCCGGCTGGTAGCCGGCTTCCACCAGCGTCTCGAAGCCGGCCTGCACCAGCGCCGAGGCACCGCCGCACAGCACGGCCTGCTCGCCGAACAGGTCGGTTTCGGTCTCTTCCTTGAAGGTGGTCTTGATGATGTTGGCGCGGGCGCCGCCCAGCCCGGCGGCGTAGGCCAGCGCCAGCTGCTCGGCCTTGCCGCTCTTGTCCTGGTGGACCGCATAGATGCACGGCACGCCACGGCCGATCTCATACTCGCGACGCACCAGTGCGCCCGGGCCCTTCGGTGCGACCAGCACCACGTCCAGATCGGCGCGCGGCTCGATCATGCCGAAGTGCACGTTCAGGCCGTGCGCGAACAGCAGGCAGGCGCCCTGCTTCATGTTCGGCGCCAGCACCTCGTTGTACAGCTTCTTCTGCACCATGTCCGGGGTCAGCACGGCGACCAGATCGGCGTCCTTGACCGCTTCGGCCGGGCTCTTGACGGTGAAGCCGTCGGCCTGGGCTTTGACCTCGGTGGGGCCACCAGCGCGCAGGCCGACGACCACGTCGAAGCCGGATTCACGCAGGTTCATGGCATGGGCGCGGCCCTGGCTGCCGTAACCGACGACGGCGATTTTGATCTGGGGCAGTTCGTTGGTGCTCATGGTGCTTGGGTTCCTTGCAATGAAGAGAGACTGCAGAAATGAAAACGGCCGTTGCGTCAGGACGCAGCGGCCGGGGCGGGCGGGGCAGACACCATGCAGGGGGCAGCGCTGCAGGTGGCAGCGTTGGCGGTGTGTTTGTTGGTGGTGTCAGGGGTCGGAGACATGGTTTCAGATGAAATAGAAGCTGGAAACGAAAAACCCCGCACCGGGGTCGGCGCGGGGGTCTTTGATCGAATCTGGCAGTTTTCTGCTACGCGCCAGCTCGTCCCGCACCTGTGGGTTCGGTAATAAGTACGAGTACAAGCAGCGATGCCGCGACCGGAGTCGGGCTCGATGACAGGTGGGCGGCGGTGGTGTGGCGTTGCAACATGGAACCGAGATAACCATCCCCACGGTGCGCATGTCAACGCTTGCAGATGTGATCACCGGCAATGGGCCGGCAATGCCCGCCACAGCGGCTTGGTTGCTCTTGAAACTTAGTGCCTGCACGGAATTCATCGGACCTGGTTGCGCGGAAAGCCGCGCCCGTGACACGCGGTTCGGGAAAATGGGGGGGCGATGATCGGATTCCGACGCTTTTGCCGGTTTAACAAGTACAGGGCAATTTCTGTTTCGGACCGGGGGAACTCATGGCATTGGATTTGGAGCGGGAGACGAGGCATGGCTGCGGTGCCCCGTGCAACAGCGCGTTAACTGACCGCGGCCCGGCGCTGGTGCCGCTGATGGCCTCCGGCGACGGGCTGCCGGCGCCGATCATCTATCGCAAGGGCTGGGCGTTGCTGGGCTATCTGGCGGTAGAGTCCAATCGCATGCACTCGCGGGTCTCGCTGGCAGCGCTGCTGTGGCCCACCCTGGGTGAAAGCAGCGCGCTGACCAACCTGCGCCAGGTGCTGAGCAACCTCAACCGCTTCTGCAAGGCCAAGCTGGGGCCGGACATCCTGCGTATCGAACGCACCGCCGTCGGCCTGATGCGCAGCGAGGCGCCGCGGTTCGACATTGATCTGCTGCTGGCCGCGCCATGCCAGTCGTTGCACCTGCTGACCGAGCAGCGCGTCTTCATGGATGGCATGGACGACATCGCCGATTCCAACTTCCAGTCATGGCTGGAAACCACCCGGCAGATGCTGGAGGCCCGGCTGGTTGGTGCGGCGGAGAATTGCTGTGATGGACTGTTGGCGGCCGAACAGTGGGAGCGGGCCATCGATGTGGCCCGCGCGCTGAGTCTGCGTGACCCTTGGAACAACGCGCATGCCCGCCGGCTGATGCACGCCCATGCCGGCTGTGGGTTGCACAGTGTGGCGGTGACGATCTACCAGCATTTCGAGTTGGAGCTTCAGCGGGAGCTGGGCCTGGAGCCGGATGTGGAAACCCGGCGGCTGTTTACCCGCATATCCAGTGGTTCCCCTGCCCAGCGCCGCGCTCCCTCTCCGGTGGCGGTAGCGGCCGGAATCAGGGCGGTGAAGACCGGTTTGCGTATGGCCGGCTGAACCCGCGGTTGCTCCTGTCATGTTGCTCCCGATGGCAGCCCTATGGCTGCCATTTCCATTTGCCTGCAATGCGCCGGTCCGCGTCAACCCTGTGTGCGCGGTGTCCGCCCCGGGCCGCTGGTGGCGCAGCCGGCACGTCCATGCCCTGCGGTTTGTCTGCGGGGCCGGAACGCGATGGCTACGCCGATGCGGTTGAACCGTACGCCTGGGTGCCGGGAGGCTGTGGATGATCAGGGGGTCGCACCGATCTTGCCGATCTCGGCGCGCTCGGCCGGTCCGGGCGTGATGCCGAGCATGTCGGCACGCTGGGCCTGCAGGGAGACCGCCCGATACAGTGCGGTTGCGCGGAGCTGCAACGGATAGATGCCGCCGTCCGGATCATCGCTGGCAGGGGTGCCGTCGAGAAACGCGCTGCGGAGCTGGGCGGTCTTTTTCACGTTTTCCACGCTCTTGGCCTTGAACGCGGCCGATGCCGTCGTCGCGCCCAGCGCACTGCCGAGTCCGACCGTCGACAAGGGCACGCGCCAGCTCCAGCCGCCAATGGAGTTCGCCGTCTCGCCGATCGAATCGAAGATGCCGGCAGTGGCGCTGAAGATCTGTGCCACCGACAGGACGATGGCGGCGTCTGCACCCAGATCACCGGCATGGGCAAGATCGACCATGATCTCGATCTGCTCCTGATAGTCGTCCATCGCCGGTACGTTCAGCGAAGCGGCCGCGGCGGCATTGGCGTGCGCATGCATCGCGCTTCCCAGCGATTCGCCGCAGCGCAGCCGGCTCCACAGCTGCTCCATGCCGACCGCCCGCACCTTGTCCTGATAGTCGTTGCCGGCTTCCCGCCGCGGTGATGCGAAGGTGTGGCCCTTGTTGATGGCCATCGGCGCGCTTGTCGCAGGATCGGTCAGCGCCAGCGCATAGGCGACGTTTGTGACCCGGCCGCTACTGCCGATGGTGTGGGCCTGGTTGCCCAGCGCCGGGGCGTTCATTGCCGTGCGCAGGGCATAGCAGAAGTCCAGGCCGTTGCTTTTCAGCGCCGGTACCGCGGTGCAGTCCACGCCAGCAAGCGTGGCGCAACCGGTCGGCAGCGCGACCTGCGCACTGATACTGCCGGAGGTGGCGTTGCCGAGCATCTGCAGGACAGGGGCGCGGTCCACGGCCACCGCCAGGTCACCTGCCACCGAGGCGAGGTCCGGATCGACGCCAGTGATCGCAGGATTGCGGTACACCGCATAGCGGATGCGTCCGGCACGCGGTTCGGGCAGCCCGAGTTCGGCATGCGGCAGGAAGCCGGTGCTCAGCGTGCAGTTGGCGATCCCGTCGATTCCCGCCGCCGGGCAGGGCAGGTGGTGCCGGGCGGAGACATAGGCAAGCAGCGCGTCGTCGGCGCGTTGTAGAAGCGTGCGTTGCAGCACCTGCTTCTGCTCGGCGTGGGCATAGGTCAGCCAACGCACCAGCAGCACCCCGGCAATGCCCAGCACCACCAGCACCACGCTCAACTCGACCAGCGAGAAGCCGCCCATGCGTTGTCGCGAACGCCTGTGGAATCGTGTCATCTGTCTACTCCGGCTTGATCCAGGGCAATCGCGGTCCGGCTTGCCGTGTCGTACATCACGTGTGCCCGATCACGCTGCTGGTTGGCATACATCAAGGCGGTGTTGGCCGCTTCGATACCTTCTTTGGCGCTGGCGATGTCTGCCTTGGCCAGTTCCACCGAATGGGCGGCATAGCCGATCGAGGCCAGGGCAGTGGCCTGCTCGCCGATGCCGATGGCTATTCCCAGCGGATCCGGTGGGAATCCTGCGGCGGTGAGGACGATGGCGATGGCCTCGTCGAAGATGGCGAACGCCAGGCCGGTAACCGCCGATGCCATACCGGTTTCGGCCTGGACCATGACGATCTGCGCGGTGCGCGCGTCGAACTTGCGGAAGCGGGCCGTATAGGCGGTGACCTCCATGATGCTGTGAGCGGCCAGTGCGCTTTGCGCCGCGCCTTGTGTGCGGGCAACCCGATCGCTGCAGGACAGGCGGCTGGCCAGTTCGCCGAATCCGGCGGCCTGCACCGCCATGGACGCATCGGCATCGCTGCTTCCGGGCAGCCGCAACGTTGCGGCGGCGGCCACTGGGGTGCCTTGCAGTGGTGAGCCATCGCGCGCGCCCAGCGCATAGGCGGCGCTGCTCTCCAGCCCGGGCAGCAGCGGTGCCGCCGTCTGCAGGCCGAAAAGCTTCAGGCACAGGTCCAGTGCGTTCGGTGCCGGGGCGGGGGTGGCCGGCATAGGCGCCGGCCAGC
>NZ_BAZI01000116.1 GCF_001310775.1 Stenotrophomonas pictorum JCM 9942 | reverse complement strand
GGCCCCTGCCCCAGTTGCGGACACGCCGACCGACCGGCCCGTGCCGCTGCCGGATCAGAGTCCAGCCCCGACCTACCCGCCCGCAGCGCTGCGTCGCGGCGACAGCGGGACGGTCGTGGTGCAGGCGGTGGTCGATACGCGCGGTGTGCCGCTGGATGTGAAGATCATCCAGCGCAGCGGCTCGCGTGATCTGGATCGCGCCGCCTTGGACGCCGTGCGCAACTGGCGTTTCCAGCCGGCGCAGAGCAACGGGCAGCCGATGCAGGGAACCCTGGAGATTCCCTTCGATTTCAAGCCCGCGCAGTAAGCCGCGCGCTCTGGCCGATGCCGCCCGGATCCTGCTTGTGCCCAAGCCGCACCGTTGCCAGTGCGGCCTGGATTCCAGATGACCTCAGGACAGAACGCTCAGCCCGAAGCCGGCACCGCTGGCAAGCTCGTCAAAACCCGGGAAAGAGGTCGCCACGTTGGCTACATCGTTGATCCGGACCTCCCCGGTACTGAGCTGGCCGGCAATGGCAAAGGCCATCGAGATGCGGTGATCGCCGTGGCTTTCGATCGTGCCGCTGCCCAACGGGCCACCGTGGATCGTGGCGCCATCCTCGGTTTCATCCACGCGCAGGCCCAGTGAGCGCAGGCCGGTGGCCATCGCCGCCAGACGATCCGATTCCTTGACCCGCAGCTCGGCGGCGCCGCGCACCACGGTCTGGCCGGAGGCCGCCGCTGCGGCGACAAACAGCGCAGGGAACTCGTCGATCATGTCCGGCACCACCGACTCGGGAATCTCCGCGCCCTGCAGCGGCGCGTAACGCACCACCAGATCCGCCACCGGCTCGCCGCCATGCTCGGCATGGTTCTCCTCGGTGATGTCCGCGCCCATCAGGCGCAACGCTGTCAGCAGACCGGTACGGCGCGGATTGAGTCCGACCGAGCGCAGCCGCACCTGGGAGCCCGGAATGATGCTGGCGGCGACGATGAAGAACGCCGAGGAGGAGAAGTCCGCCGGGACCGCGATATCGGTCGCGCGCAACCGCTGACCGCCGCGCAGGCGCGCTGCCCGGGGAGAACGCGATCTCGACGCCGAACGCGCGCAGCATGCGCTCGGTGTAGTCGCGGGTGGGATGCGGCTCGACCACCGAGGTCTCGCCCTGCGCATACAGGCCGGCAAGTAGCACCGCCGACTTCACCTGGGCGCTGGCCACAGGCAGCTCGTAGTCGATGCCGTGCAGGGTCTGCCCGCCATGGATGTGCAGCGGCGGCGTGCCATCGGCCTGCGTGTCGATACGTGCGCCCATCTGTGCCAGCGGCCCGGTCACCCGACGCATCGGCCGCTTGGACAGCGACGCATCGCCCACCAGCGTGGAGTCAAACGGCTGCCCGGCCAGCAGACCCGCCAGCAGGCGCATGCCGGTGCCGGCGTTGCCGCAATCCAGCTCACCCCGGGGCGCCTTCAGGCCATCCACGCCCACGCCATGCACGATGCGCTGCGAGGGCGACGGGGTTTCAAAACGCACCCCCATCTGCGCAAAGATCGAGGCGGTGGCGCGGGTGTCCTCGCCTTCGAGAAAGCCATCGATATGCGAGACACCGTCCGCCAATGCGGCAAACATCACCGCCCGGTGCGAGACCGACTTGTCGCCGGGAATATCCAGCGTGCCCTGCAGGGCCGAGCCTTTGCGTGCAATCCAGTACAGAGAATCGGTCATGCTGCTTCCTGTGGTAGCCGCCCGCGCCAGTGCGCGGGCCAATCAAAGCCGGAATTCCCGGCCATCAGAACGAAAGGGAGGGCGGCATAGCTGCCGGCGGAGCTGCCGCCAGCAGGGCGCCACCGATGGCATCGGTCAGGGCACGGCCACCGGATAGGAGCCGAGCACCTTGATCTGCGCCGAATGGGTCTGCAGCTCCGCCAGCGCGGCCTGCATCGCCGGATCCTCGACATGGCCGGCCAGGTCGATGAAGAAGCCGTACTCCCACTTGGCCTGATGCGAGGGCCGCGATTCGATGCGGTTCATGCTGATGCCGTGGCGGGCGAACGGGCTGAGCACATCGAACAGCGCGCCGGGCTTGTCGTGGATGTAGACCAGCACCGAGGTACGGTCGTGGCCGGAGGACGGGAAGATCTGGCGGCCGATCACCAGGAACCGGGTGGTGTTGTCGGCATCGTTCTGGATCGGTTTGGTGACGACCTTCTTCAGTCCATAGGCATGGATGGCGCTCTCGCCACCGATTGCCGCGGCGTCATCGGCGTTGCGCGCACGGCGCGCGCCCTCGGCGTTGCTCGACACCGGCAGCTTTTCCACCTTCGGCAGATTGGCGCGCAACCACGACGAGGTCTGCATGAACGCCTGCGGGTGGGCATAGATGCGCTCGATGTCCTCCAGCCGGCCCGTGCGCGACATCAGGTACTGCTGCACGCGCAGCTCGACCTCGCCACAGATCTTCAGGTTGGAAGTCAGGAACATGTCCAGGGTGATCTGGATCGTGCCCTGCCCGGAATTCTCCACCGGCACCACGCCAAAGTCGGCATTGCCGGCTTCCACTTCCTGGAACACCTCCTCGATGCTCGACAACGGCAGGCCCAGGGCCGAGCGGCCGAAATGCTTGAGCATCGCCTGCTGGGTGAACGTGCCTTCCGGCCCGAGGTAACCGACCTTCAGCGGCTCCTGCTGGGCAAGGCAGGCCGACATGATCTCGCGATAGACATGCACCAGCACCTCGTCGCTGAGCGGGCCTTCGTTGCGGTCCACCACCATGCGCAGCACCTGCGCCTCGCGCTCGGGCCGGTAGTAGTCCACGGCCGCGGCCAGCTTGCCCTTGGCCTTGCCGACCTGGTGGGCGAACTGTGCACGCTCGGCGATCAGCGCCTGGATGCTGCGGTCAATGTGGTCGATCTTGGCGCGCACATCCGACAGTACCGGTGCGGCGATGGCCGGCTGCGTGTCCTTCTTCAGTGCTTTGGGCTTCTTGCTGACAACAGCTTTCTTGGCCTTGGTGCTGCGCGGTGCAGCGTCTGCTGCCGGTTTACGGGGCTTTGAAGCCATGGAATCACCGTCTGTTACGAGCCGGCGCCTGTGCGCCCGGCGGAATGGGAAAAATCAGCCGTTGCGCCGCTGGAAGTCGCGCATGAACGCCGCCAGCGCCTGTGCGCCTTCCAGCGGCATGGCGTTGTACAGCGAGGCGCGGATGCCGCCGACCGCGTTGTGACCTTTCAGCGCGAGCAATCCGGCGCGCTTGGACTCGCTGACGAAACGCGCATTGAGTTCGTCATCGGGCAGGAAGAACGGGATGTTCATCCGCGAGCGCACGGCCGCGGCGACGTCGTTGCGGTAGAAGCCGCCGGAGTTGTCGATCGCCTCGTACACGAGCGCCGATTTGGCCTGGCTGAGGCGGGCGAACGCCTCCACCCCGCCCTGCGCCAGCATCCACTTGAACATCAGCCCCGCCAGGTACCAGTTCCAGGTCGGCGGCGTGTTGAGCATCGAGTCGCGGGCCACGTGCGAGCGGTAGTCGAAGATGTCCGCGCGCGGCTGGCCGGCGCGCTCGAGCAGGTCGCGACGGATGATGACCACCGTGATCCCGACCGGCCCCAGGTTCTTCTGCGCACCGGCATAGATCACCCCGTAACGCGACACGTCGATCGGCTCGGAGGCGATCGAGGAACTGAAATCGGCGATCAGCGGCACCCCGCCCACGTCCGGGACGTCGCGGAATTCGACGCCGTGGATGGTTTCATTGGCGGTGATGTGCACGTAGGCCGCATCGTTGGACAGCTGCCACTGCGCCGGCGCCGGAATGTCACGGAAGCCGCCGGCCTCACTGCTGGCGGCGATGTGCACATCCACGTAGGGCCGGGCCTGCTTCACCGCGGTCTTGCCCCAGTGGCCGGTAAGCACATAGTCCACGCGCTGGCCGGGCGCGGCGAAATTCAACGGCAGCAACGCCTGCTGGGTGGTGGCGCCGCCGCCCAGAAACAGCACGGCATAGTCATCGGGAATGCCGATCAGCGTGCGCAGGTCGGCATCTGCCTGGGCCGCGACGGCCATGAAATCGGCGCTGCGGTGACTGATCTCGACAATGGACGCGCCCACGCCGTTCCATTCCAACATTTCCGCCTGCGCCTGGCGCAGAACCGTTTCGGGCAACGTCGCGGGGCCGGCACTGAAATTGAATGCGCGCGTCATATCACACCTGCTGGGCTGAAGACCTAGTATGCCGCAGCGCAGCAGGCTTGGGGGACGCTAAAAAAGTTGCATTTGCATGCATCTGCAGCGGCGATCCGGATCGCCCCGGCGATGCAGCTCACGCACCGCCAGCCCGCCTAATCAGCGGGCGCCGAACAGCAGCAGCGCGCTGATCGCGGCACCCAGCAACAGCGCACTGAGCAGCAGCCACGGCCAGCGCCGCGGGCGCCGCTCCGGCATCGACGCATCAGCCGGCTCGGCCGTCTCGCGCTCCTCGCTTTGCGGAAAGTGGCTTGCCGGAATGCGCGGGTTCAACGGCACTTCAAGCACAAACCGGTGGTTGCCTTCGAACACCAGCTGATCGCCGGCCTGCAGCCAGCAATGCCGCACAGTCACCCCGTTGACCTGGGTTCCCTCGGCCGAGCCCAGATCACGCAACAGCACTTTCTCGCCGTGGCGCTCCAGCCGCGCATGACTATCGGCGAAAGCCGGCTCATCGATGAGGATATCGCTGTGCGGATCGCTGCCGATCGTGCGCGGCTGGTCTAGCGTGAAGCAGCGGCCGTGATAGCGCCCGCCCACACCGCGCAGCAGCACGCGCATGTCCTCGTCGCTGGCGGCCTGTGGCGCGGGCGGGTGTGTCACCGGCTCTCGCATTCCCCGCGCAACAGCATCTCGCACCGTCGGCATAGACCGCATCCCCGGCCCGCAGCAACGCCATGCGCCGGACCGGCCGGCCGTTGACATGGATGCCGCGGGTGCCACTGGCCACCTGCAGCCAGACCCCGCGCTGGTCCACGCAGAACTGCGCGAGCAACAGAGGGCCGACACGGTCATCCCCGAGGCCGACCTGGCCGGTCGCGTGCCGGACGATACGCTGCACGCCCGGCTTCAGAGGCTGATCGGGTTGCTGACGGTTGCTGAAGTGGACTTGCAGTGTGCGCACTGTCGCAGATTATCAGTTCACCCGGACATGCAGAAGATGGTCGCGGGACTTGGACTGCGTCGCCACAGTCCGCACAATGCCGCACCTTGTCTTTATCGCCGGTCCGCCGGGAGCCTCTCCATGTCCACCATTGATATCCGTCACCCCCATTCCCTGTCCGACGAAGGCGCGCGCACCGCCATCGCAGAAGTCGCCCAGAAGCTGGAAGAGCGTTTTGAAGTGACCGCCCGCTGGGAGGGCCAGACCCTGTATTTCGTCCGCTCCGGGGTTGATGGCGCCATCGAACTGCTGCCGGGCGCGGTGCGGGTGAAAGCCGAGCTGGGCTTTCTGCTGTCGGCCATGAAGGGCATGGTGGAATCGGAGATCCAACGGGTGCTGGCGGAAAAACTCGGCTGAACCCGGCGCCCTCACGCAATGCACGCACGGCCATCGCTACGGTAGGAACCTGATCTGTTTCCCTGCCGAGGAGCAATGCCGTGAGTGTTTACGAACCTCGCCCTGAAGAAAATGACACCCCCGAGCAGCACGAACCTGCCGAACGATTGACCCGCCGCGTTACCGAATCGGCCCAGCAGATATGGCTGGCCGGTCTGGGCGCCTTGTCGCGCGCGCAGAATGAAGCAAAAGCCTGTTCGATTCACTGGTCAAGGAAGGCGAGTCGATGGAGGAGCGGTCGCGCCAGCAATCGGACCGTGGCGAAACCCTGCGTGACAGCGTCGAGACCACACTGAACCAGGCACGCGAGCGCGCCGCCGGCACCTGGGACCGGGTCGAGCGGAGTTTCGAAGACCGCGTCCAGCGCGTGCTGCGGCGCATGGATATTCCCAGCCGTTCGGATATCGAGACGCTCAACGACCGCCTGGACGCACTGAACCGCCGGCTGACGCGGGCCGAAAGCCAGTCTTCGCGATCGGAAGCGGATCCTGAATCACATTGATGTTGCAAAGCAGCAAAAGCTGCGCAAGAATCAACCGACCCGCCAGCAGTACCGCGCCGTATGTCTCCCTCCCCACACGGCTCCGGATGGCGGGTTTTTTGTGCCTGCCGTTCGCGCAGGTCGCTCCTGCCCGGTCTTTTCCGGCGATTGCCGCGATAATGGGCCGCCCAGATCCGCTGCATTCGGCGTCGTGCCGCGCAGCCGTAGCAGGAGGCCGCCATTGAACACCCCAGGTCCGGACCCCTCGTCCAGCACCCCTACCCGTCACGACCTGCATGGCCGTTACCGCACCGCCGAAACCGTGGAGGATTTCCGCCACAACCTGGCCGCGGTCCAGTCGCGCATCGCCGCCGCCTGCGAGCGTGCCGGACGCGATGTGGCAAGCGTGCGCCTGCTGCCGGTCAGCAAGACCATCGATGAAGCCCACATCCGCCGCGCCTATGCCGCCGGTTGCCGTTTCCTGGGCGAGAACAAGGTGCAGGAAGCCCATCACAAATGGGAGGCGATGCAGGATCTAGCCGATCTGCGCTGGTCGGTGATCGGCCACCTGCAGACCAACAAGGCCAAGCTGGTGGCCCGGTTCGCCAGCGAGTTCCAGGCGCTGGACAGCCTGCGCCTGGCCGAGACGCTGGACCGTCGCCTGCAACAGGAAGGTCGCAGCCTGGATGTCTTCATCCAGGTCAACAGCTCCGATGAGGACAGCAAGTACGGCCTGCCACCCGGGCAGGTGGACGGGTTCCTGCAGGCGATGCCGCAGTTCGGTGCGCTGCGCGTGCGCGGGCTGATGACGCTGGCGATGTTCTCGGCCGAGGCGGCGCAGGTCCGCGCCTGTTTCATCCGCCTGCGCGAACTGCGTGACCGCCTGCGGCAGACCGCGCCGGCCGGGGTGGAGCTGGACGGGCTGTCGATGGGCATGTCCGGGGATTTCGAGATCGCCATCGAGGAAGGCGCCACCGTGGTGCGGGTCGGCCAGGCCATCTTCGGCGCACGCGCGGTGCCTGACAGCCACTACTGGCCCGGTCAGGACGCACATGGCTGAACCGCCACGCCGGGCACGGTCCGGCCGCACGATTACGGCCACAAACATCTATAAACTGCGGCTCTGTCCGTGTCGTCGCTGGGTGTGTTGATGTTCTCGTGGATTCTGGCTCTGGTACTCGCACTGGTTCTCTGGGGTCTGGCCGTGCTCTATCTGTGGCTGGTCCGGCGCAGGAAGATCGAGGCAAACCATGGTCTGGCCGCATTGGCGGGCATGCGCTGGCGCGAGTTCTCGCGGATCGTGCGGGATGCGATGGCCGAGCAGCGCAGCATGCAGGACGCGATTGCCGAAGAAGCCAGCGACGCCGGCACCAGCAGCGACTTTCTGATGACCCGCAACGGTGAACGCTGGCTGGTGTCGTGCAAGCATGGCCGCGCCTACCGTATCGGCGCCGGCGCGATCAACGAACTGGGCGCTGCGCTGCGCCTGACCGGCGCCCGTGGCGCCGTGCTGATCACCGAGGGCCATGTGGAGCGCGACGGCCTTGCCGCCGCCGCGGAGCAGTCCATCGAAGTGGTCGATGACCGCAACCTGTGGCAGATGCTCAAGTCCTATGTGCCCGAGGGGATGCTCCAGAGTGTGGTCGGAATCGCCCGCCGTGAGGCGATCCGCCACACCGGGATCGCCGCGCTGGCTGCGCTGACCCTCGGCCTGCTGGCGGGCATGGGCTACAACACTGTTCACAACGACGCCGGCCCTGCCCCGGCCGCACCGGTCATCG
>NZ_BAZI01000115.1 GCF_001310775.1 Stenotrophomonas pictorum JCM 9942 | reverse complement strand
CCCGCGGCATGCGGCCCGACCGCCGCCGCGGGCCGCCCGCCAATTCCGGTAATGCCGGGGCCGCCACGGGCGACGATAATGGCAACCGCCTGTCTGTCTGCCGAGGTTGTCATGCGTCTTTCCCTGTTTGCCGGCCTGTGGCTGGCCTGCGCGCCATTGCTGGCGGCCGCCAGCTGTGTGGACGGCGCGGTGTTTGCCGATACCAATGGCAATGGCCTGCGCGATGCCGGCGAGCAGCCGTTGCCCGGTATCGCGGTGTCCGATGGTGAGCATCTCGTGCGCACCGACGCACAAGGCCGCTACCGGCTGCCGGCCTCGACCCAGCCCACGGTGTTTGTCATCAAGCCAGCCGGTTACCGCGCCGCCGCCCGCGCCGATGGTCTACCGGACATCTGGCGCCCCGGCAGTGCGCCCGCCGCTTTCAAGGGCAAGCGCCCGGCCGATGCCGATGCGCAGTGCCCGCCGTTCGCACTGGTGCCCGACGCGGACGCCCCGGCCAGTTTCCAGACCCTGCTGATGGCCGACAGCCAGACCAGCAACGCACTGGATGTGGCTATTTCGAACGTGACCTCATCGCGCCGCTGCGTGGCACCCATCAGGCCCGGCTCGGCCTGACCCTGGGCGACATCACCAACGATGATCCGGCGCTGTATCCGGCCCTGGTGGCGGCGGTGACCTCGCTGAGGGTGCCATGGCTGCATGTGCCGGGCAATCACGACATGGATGTGGACGCGCGCAGCGATGCCACCTCGCTGGCCAGCTATCACCGCGCGCTGGGTCCGGACACCTATGCCTGGGAAGAACGCACGATGGTGTTCATCGGCCTGGACGACATCATCGCCCAGCCGGGGCAGAAACCGGCCTATATCGGTGGCCTGCGCGAGGACCAGTTCGCCTTCCTCGAACGCTATCTGCCCACCGTGCCGGAAGACAAACTGCTGGTGATCGGCGTGCACATTCCGCTGTTCGACCACCGCTTCCGCGAGGCCGACCGCAAGCGCCTGTTCGCGCTGCTGGAGAACCGCGCCAACCGGCTGATTCTCAGCGGCCACACCCACGAACAGAGCCAGACCTTCTGGGATGCCGCACGCGGCTGGAATGGTGCCACCCCATTGCACGAATACAACGTCGGCGCGGCCTGCGGTGCGTTCTGGTCCGGGGTGAAGGACGCCCAGGGCATTCCCGACACGACCATGGCCGATGGCACGCCCAATGGGTACGGCCTGCTCAACGTGCAGCCGCAGGGCCGCTACAGCGTGGAATACCGCGCCGCCCGAGCCCCGGCCAGCGAGCAGATCGCGCTGCATGCCCCGCGCGTGCTGCGTCGCGGCGCCTACCCGGCATGGGGCGTGTACGCGAACGTGTTCATGGGCTATGACGGCCTGCCGGTGGAGTTCCGCGTCGATGACGGCCCCTGGCTGCCGATGAAGCGCATCGAGCAGCCCGATCCGCGCCTGCTGCAGGAAAACATCGCCGATGACCTGGCCACGGCGCTGCGCGGCTACGACCGCTCGCCCGAGGCCACCCCCTCCAGTCACCTGTGGCGCGCCGCATTGCCGACCACACTGGCCGAAGGCGAACACACGGTAGAGGTGCGCACCACCTTGAACGGCACCGTCTACAGCCGCCGCACCACCTACCGGCTGCAGAACGCCACACCCTGAGCGGAGGCGGGCATCGGCCAAAGACAGCCGCCCAGGCCGGGTTGGCCTTACCCACCCAGCGCCGTTGGCCTGTTTCCCGATGTCCGTCAGATGGCGCCGCCCCGACCGGCACACCCGCTGCGGGCCATGTCCACGCTGCACTCCCTCTGCAGTCGCGTCGGTGGAATTGGCGGCATCAACTCCTTGTCGCCCGCTTGTTCTCCGATGCCCGATGGATACCGCACCACCGCCACGCTAGGCTTGCGCGGGGGTGCCAACTGGGGGCAGGGGAGTCGATGCAACACAGAGCAATCATCTACACCGTGCTGGCCGCGACGGTGCTGGCGTGCAGTGGCTGCGGATTCCCGCTGTCCGCTGACGGTGATATCGCAGCCGAGCCGATGGACCCCGGGCGCCGCCTGATCGGCCAGGTGCAGGGCAGTGGCGCGGTAAGCCCGCTGCTCGGCGAGCAGGTGCTGATCGAAGGCGTGGTGGTGCGCAGCCTGGCCGGCGATGGCGACGATATCGCGCAGGAATTGGGCGAGACGCTGGGCGAGGGCAATCGCGGCCGCGTGGTCGGCTGGTTCGTGCAGGACGAAGGCGACGGCGATCCTGCCACCTCCGATGCGCTGTTCGTGCTTGATCGCGGCTATGACACCGCGCTCAACATGCCGGCCGAAGCCGAATTCACGATGCGCATGGGGAATCGCGTGCGCAGCGGCGACCGCATCGTCGTGAACGGCGAAGTGATCGAGGTGCCACAGGCCGACACCGCCGAACAGCCGCGCAGCGCCGGTCATTCCGTCGCGCGCGGCACGCCAGCGGACACCGTCACCACCCTTGCCGCCAGCAGCATCACGTTGCTGGCGCCGGATGAGCGCGCAGTGCCCCTCATTCCGTTGGCGATCGCACCGGCGCAGGCGCAGCAGGAGCGGGTTGAAGGCATGCGCCTGTCGCGGATCGATAACGGTGCATCGCCGTTGCCATTGCCGGCAGCCCCCTCACCGTAAGGGGGGCGCATGAACCCGGCACCGACAAACAGGCGCCTGCATCCAGGGCATCAGACGCGTGCGATCTTCCGCGTTGGCCGCAGTCACGCGGCTACACCGCGACATGCGCGGATTTACGCCTGAATACGCAGGGATAGCGGCATTTCACAGTCCATCAACGCCGTGCGGCGCAATCATGTCTGTGCAAAAAGTCCGCAATATTTCCGTGGTCCAGACGTGAGAAAGGAGAAGTGAAATGTTTCTGACCAAGAAAAATCTGGTGTTGGCAGTGACGGCCGTCGCCGCCCTCGGTCTTGGCGGCTGCGCCACCTACCGTGACGATTTTGCAAAGATCAATACGCGCTTGATTCGCTCGACACGAAGGTGCAGAGCGCAGCCCAGAGCGCCGAATCGGCCAACCAGTCCGCGCAGCGGGCCAACCAGCGCCTGGATCAACTCGAAGGCCGCGTCCAGCAGCTCGAAACCGCACCGCGCCGCGAGCCGCGCGGCTGATCGCGCCTACGCGCGTGCTGACCAAGGGTGTGCGCTTCAAACCCGGTGGTCCTTGCTGACCACCGGGGGTTTTTCTTAAGCCGCTCCATGCTCCAAGGAACGTGTCCCATCAATACCTGTATCTATTCCGCGATCCGCGCCGCGTGTGGCGCGCTGGTACTGGCGTTGGCAAGTGTTGGCCCAGTCAATGCACAGGATGCCGCCGCGCATCCGATGGCCGACGTCGACCAGCTTCCCCCGGATCAGACCGTGTCGGACACGGTAATCGAGCTGGCCGGCTGGGTGGTTGCCAGCAAGGACAGCCAGGGCTATCCGTTCACGATCATCGACAAGGCCGCCGCCCAGGTGCTGGTATTCGACGGTGACGGCCGGCTTCGCGGCGCCGCCCCCGGACTGTTTGGTTCGGCGGTGGGTGACCACACGGCCCCCGGCATTGCCGGTCTGGCGCTTCGCGAGATTCCGGGCAAGGACCGCACCACGCCTGCCGGTCGTTTTATAGGCGGTTTCGGCCCCTCCATCGACGCCGGCCGCGTGCTGTGGGTGGATTACGATTCGGCGGTATCCATGCACCCCACGGCGACCGGCGTCCCGGCTGAGAGACGCGTCGAGCGCCTTGCGTCGCCGTCGCCGGACGACAACCGCATCACCCATGGTTGCATCAATGTCTCGCCCGAATTCTACGAGCAGGTGGTCGTTCCCACGTTCGAACGGGGCGGGGTGTTCTACATCCTGCCGGACACCGCGCCGCTGGCCGAGACCTTCCCGGAGTTCGTGCAAAGTCGCGGGCCGGTGGAAAGTAATCAGGAAGCCAACGCAGGGGCCGCCCGTCACTGAACGGTGCGTTGGTGTGATGCCTTTGAGGTACGAGGCAGTGCCGCGACGGAAGACTCCTGCAGCGCATCCGGTACGATCTTCGAATCCGATCACGCGCTCCGGTTATGCGTCGGCGGGTGAGTCCGGCTCGGCGATCGTATGATCGAGCTGCGCCAAGGGGCAGGGGGCCGTAGCTGGCAGGTAAATGGTGCGGGATCGGATTGAGCCTGATGGATTCACCGTCAAATCGACGCGCCGGTCCTGGATCCCTGGCTGGAACTCCAACGGGAACGTGGGAGTCAGATTCTCAGTGGGGCTTGTACACCGGCATCGGTGCCCAGGTCTCGACCCAGCTTGCGGTGATGGAAACCTCAAGCGTGTTGCCATCGGCATCGGGCGAAATCCGGTAGCGATGCGTCGGGCCCTTCATCCACTGCACCGTGAAGTACAGCGCGGGTTCCTCCGTATTCCAGCGGACGTCGCTGATGGCGTTCTCCACTCCTTCCACGTCGTCGATGAAGGTCACTGCCAGTCCATCATCAATAAGTGAGAAGCGGAACACGGCAAAGCTGGCTTCCTCCCAGACGTTCCATTCGCCTATGAACTGTTGTCTGGGGTCAGGGGTCGGCATAGGGATGCTCAAGAGTGACATCTGGCGCTCACTGCACTTGATTCAGGTAGATGGTGCCGGACTGTTCGGGCCAAACAATGTCGGAAGTGTCATAGCCTTGCTGCTGGGCGGTCTCAATCCATCCGGTTGCGACAGTCCGGTCCATCTGGGCGTGCCGGTGGAGCAGATGTAGTCGTTTCATGCCAGGCTCCCCGATAAGGGCGGTCGTATAGTCGTCATCAATTCCCAGAATCCAGAATTTCTCCCGGGTAAAGGGAACCCATTGCAGCCAATCCGGCATGAAGCTGATCGAGAATCTCGCATGGGCGCTGTCGGATACCCGGACAACACCGGAAGATTCCTCCAGCGCGTCGCGCTCACCTATGTAGGAGTGGGAAACGTGGATGGGTTCGTCCGAGTCCCTGGTGAAGTTCCACACCCGATCTCGTGCGTCCGGGTTGTCGCCATGTTGTGGCTTCCTGGCAATCTCGTACCAGGTTCCAAGATAGCGGGGGAGGTCGACATAGGATGCGGTGTGAATAGTGGTGTTCATGGGAATGCCTGTATTTCCACGCTGTCAACGATCGCGACAATGAACTGTCCGTGCAGCAGGAACGGGTCCCAGGACCTGGCTACTTCGCTCGTTTTGCGTAGGTCAGGATGGTCGCCTCATCTTCGGCAGCGGCCTTGACCGACTTGGACCATCGCACCACGGCGCCTTTGTTCTGGATCAGGGTTTCCAACTGCAGACACAGGCACTCGGCGCACGCTTGACCTCCCGGGCTGCTTTTTCCGCAAAGCTTGCAAGGCGCCATCGTGGTCGTCTCGGGAGGGCGAAGCTGATAGGCAATTTTTTCCATCAGTGCCTTGGCCTGGGCCACCGTTTTCACCGTTGATGATCCTCAGGACGAGCTGCGCACGCTGGCGCAGCTCTCCATTTGTTTAGCAGCAGTTGCTGTTACTTCTGCTGAGGCTTGCTGCCGTCATGGGTCTTGCCTTCCTTGGTGTCCGCATCCTTGCGGTTGGTGTCATGCTCTGGCATCGCGCCGGGTGCCCGCTTCGGATCACGTTCCTGCGGGTTCTGGGGGCTGGCTGTTACATTGAGGCTACTCATCTTCTACTCCATTGCGATGAAATCATCGCAGAAGCATCTTTCCCCTTTGTGTGTTACCCCGGTGTGCTATTGGCGCTCTGAGGATGAACGGGCTGATCAGGAAACAAGCCGATCCCAGCACATACCGGCTATCTGATCCGAGATTCTTCTCTGGTCCATGCTCATCTTGCCCGATAGATGACGGTGCAGGTCGGAGTGCCACGCACTGCGCGTTCCATGCGGATTGCGGATATAGATGTCGCAGGCAAGTTTGATTACCGGATTGCAGTCGTTGATGAAACTGTCCCCGATAAGCGCGCCATCACTGTACCGAGTCCGCCAGTAACCAAGCTCGGCGGTTACGTCGACAAAGTCGCGATCGCGTTGATTGTTCATGATGCGCAGCCAGGTACGCCATCTTCGCAGGTGGGGGTTCTTCCCCTGTCTTTCGCATATCTGCGAGATGTCATGTTCTGCGGTTCCGGAAGTCTTCCTTGAGCTGATCCAGCTGTTCCGCGGCAGACACCATGCTTTTTATCCGGTCCAGAAGGGAGTCGATATTGTTGCTGCGCTCCAGTTCGTCTACCGATCCGGATGCCGCTTTCAAAGCGCGCCGGGTCAGAATCGCAAGGGATCTGAGCTTGTCCAGGCGCTGTGAGCGGGACCATGCATGTGCTGATGTTGTCATCTCCAGCGCCAGTTCATCCAGGTCAGCGCGTACCTCTTCGTAGTTCATGATCAGCATCCGGAGCACAGGTAGTGCCCGCACCGCGCCCAACATAGGCCTATTTCCACCGTGCGATGTGATGAGCGATTCGTCCGTCCCTGTTCTTTCTCCAATCGCCTTGCATCCTGCAACGGCGATTGTCACGCGCCGGGCACGCGGCGCGCTCCCCAGTTGGCTTGGTGGTCACCCCGTGAGCCCCCTTCCGGATTCGGGGACTGCCGGTTAACGGCACAACGCGCACCGTGTACGTGCGACGACGTTGTCGCGTGGATGGAGCACGTGCTTGAGCACCCCGAATCCCACCGATCCGGAGGCGCCCCGCGATCCGGATCGTCCGGATCCGACACGGGATCCGCGCAATCCGAATCAACCCAACCCGGATCTGCCCGACACGCGCAATCCGGATCTGCCCGGCGATCCTGCTCCTGAACTGGAGCGTCAGGCGCCGGGCGAATTTGAAGAGGAACAATGAGATGCCGACCACTCCGCAAACACCGCAGAAAGGCCACGAGCAGCGCTCGCCGGGCAAAGACGACAACTCGCAGCGGCATGGCAGCCCGCAGCAGCATGACCAGAAGCCGCACGACCAGAAGCAACAACAGGACCGTCAGCACAAGTGAGTGAGAGGTTCTTGTCGGGGTTCACCGCGGGGACACCACGTTGTTCAGCGGCGGGCAGTGCGTGACAACGAGCTTGGGTAGGCAGGCTCGTCACGGTCCGGACAAGATGACGCGGGCTGGCGATAGTCCGCGTGGTGGTGCCCGCTGGCCGCATCCCCCGGTCAGCGGGTTGTGGCGCCGGGGAGATAGTGCCGGAAGGAAGCGGCGCGCAGGCGTTGAGTCCAATGGGTAGCCGGGTGGTCCACCTGGCCCCGGGAAAAAGCCCCTCCGGGAGGGGCTTTTGATCAGGCAACGATGAGGCTCCAGCTGATTTCGGAGCCATCGAATTTGTAGCGGAAGCCCTCGCGGTCGATCTGCCGGGCGAGGTGTCCATCGGCATCGGCCAATAGCGTGATTTCAACCGACTCCTCACCGGAGCGGCCGCTGATGCGCGACAGGGTTGCGGCGCGGACTTCCTCGGTTGAAACGAAGCTGACCGGCCGGCACTCGCGCCCGGGCCCTTCCAGATAAAGCTTTACGCCTTTCAATGGCGTGCCTCCCATGAATCCCCACGCATGTGGGGACCCGTTTCTAAGGGAGCGGGGGTTAACAGAACCTGCAGGAAGCGTTTGAAACCCGCTCAAACGTGACGCAGCCGGCAGCAATGGCGGCGCTCCGCATGCGCCGGACGGGGCCATCGTTCAGGTGAGAACCACCTCCGGCCGCGCCAGCGGACCCCAGCAACCGGCCGCTGGATTCACCGCACGCGCGCTGGCATATCCGCCTGCAGCGGCAATCAGGGCGGCCCTGACGCCGGAACCGGCAGGTCGCGCGCGGCGGGGAACAGCGCGTGAAATCG
>NZ_BAZI01000114.1 GCF_001310775.1 Stenotrophomonas pictorum JCM 9942 | reverse complement strand
TTACCCCGGCATCGATACGCGCCTGCCAGTCTTTCAATTCCCGGGGATTCTGGCTGTAGCCGGTATCGATGCGACTGATCGCGCTGACGCCCAATCCGATCAGATCGGTGTCGGCATGGGTGGTATAACCCATGAAGTTGCGATGCAGCGAACCTTCGCGCTGCGCCCGTGAAAGATCTTCTTCGGGCAATGCGAAGTGATCCATGCCGATGTACTGGTAGCCCGCCGCCGACAGCCGCTCCACTGCAAGTCCCAGCAAGGCCAGCTTCTGCTCGGGCCCCGGCAGGTCGCCATCGGCGATCTGCCGTTGAGCCTTGAACATGTGCGGCAGATGCGCGTAGCCGTAGATCGCCAGCCGGTCCGGCCTTGCCTGCAGCACGGTGTCCAGCGTGCGGCCGAAGCCCTCCAGGGTCTGTCGCGGCAAGCCGTAGATCAGATCCACATTCACCGAGCGCATGCCCGATGCGCGACAGGCATCGATGATCGCCAATGTCTCGGCCACACCCTGTTCGCGATTGATCGCCTGCTGCACCGCCGGATCGAAGTCCTGCACGCCAAGACTGGCGCGGTTGAAACCCAACCGGGCCAGGCGCCCGATGTCGTCGGCACTGACCGAGCGCGGGTCCAGCTCGATGGAGAAATCCCGCGCGGCGCGGGTACTGAAGTCAAAGCGCTGTCCCAATCCGTCGATCAGCCGCTCCAGCTGCGCAGGCTCCAGGAAATTGGGCGTGCCGCCGCCCAGGTGCAGCTGGATGACATCGCGCCCAGGCGCGAACAATGGCGCGACGCGATCGGCTTCCAGCAGCACCCGCTCGACATACGCCTCCCCCTTGCTCCGGTCACGGCTGATGACCCGGTTGCAGCCGCAGTAGAAGCAGGGGCTGGTGCAGTAAGGAACATGCACATACAGCGACAAATGCCGCCCGGACGCATTGCTACGCGCAATCGCCGCGCGGAACTGCGCCTCGCCGTAACCGTCATGGAAATGTGGCGCGGTGGGATACGAGGTATAGCGCGGCCCCGGGCGGTCATGGCGGCGCAGCAGCTCCGGATCAAACGTCCAGCCCAGCGGGTTCAGCGGTACAGGTTGCATGTCCATGGAGCCAGCGTGCCCCAGTCCCGCCATCGCTGCCTTGAGCTGGATCAATCGTGCCCGCCCGCGTCAAAAAGGCGCGCCCATCCATTCAGCCAGTGGTCCGGTCAACCGCCGTCCGGATGTGTCATGTACGCCTGATTCAAAGAACCGGGAAGGCCGGTGCGCTGTAGCGGCGCCAGATGGCAGTGGCAACCCGTTGCGCCGCGGCATCTGCCAGCTGCTTCATCTGCGGGTTGCCAAGCTCCGCGGTGGTCTGCCCGAACAGCTCCAGCCAACGCTGGAACATCGACACTGCAGCCCCGGTATCGCCAGATGCTTGGGCATCGGTGCCCCGCTGAAGCGGGATGTGCCGCGCAACATCGTCGACCAGAAATCGATCAGCAACAGCAGGTGCGACTGCCAGTCATGTACCCGCGCCTCGAAAATCGGGCCAAGCACCTCGTCTTCGCGCACGCGCGCATAGAAGCGCCGCACCAGCGCTTCCACCTCCTGTTCGGTGCACACATTCACTTCAGGCTTCACCGCCGTTCTCCTTTCCCTACAACCGCCCTCCGATGGTATCCACTTGATCAGGATCAAGGACCGCACGACGGGCGCCACCTAGCCTTGCACATTGGCGCCCCGCGTGCATTCAGGCATTGCCCTGCGTGCAACCCGGCGTCGTGCTCTCTCAATACGGCCCACTTGGATTCCGCGATGACCGCTCCCGACAAGCCCGCACCGACCGAACCACGACCGCTGCTCCAACTGCTCGGTGCCGTACTGTGGCCCAGCTTCTTCACCGCCGCAGCGATGTCGGCGGTGCTGTTCGCACGCGTGGATCCGGTTGAACTGCAGCGGATCAGCTTTCCCGCGCTCTCCATCAGTCGCGAACTGGGCTATTCGCTGGGCTTCTTCGCGTTCTGGCTGGGCACGCTGTGCGCCTGCAGCGTCACCGCCTTGCTACTGCGCCCCTCCCGCGAAGCCCCGGAGATCTTTGAATGACAGGCGCCTGTCCGGCCTTGCCTTTGACCAGCCGCAGCTGCACCCGGGCCGCCGCGATGGCGATCATGCTCGGCGCCTTCTACGCGATACCTTGGCTGACCTGGAACGGCAAGCCGGGATTTCTGCTTGATATCGGCACTCGCCAGTTCCATGCCTTCGGCCTGTCCATGCAACCAGAGCAATCCGTCCTGCTGCTCTGGATCGCCTTGGCACTGATCGCCGCACTTTTCCTGGTGACAAACCTTTATGGCCGCATCTGGTGTGGCTATGCCTGCCCGCAAAGCGTGCTGACCCGCCTGTTCCGCAACTTGGCCCGACTGACAACACTGCCCGCCCCCTACACCTCATTCGGAGTGGCGATCCGCCACGCCAGCTGGGCAGGCATCGCACTGTGGACCGGCGTCACCTTCGTCGGCTACTTCACGCCGATCGCGGATCTGGCTCGCAACCTGGCGGGTTTCTCCCTCAACGGCTGGGAGATTTTCTGGATCAGCTTCTATGCGCTGGCCACCTGGGCCAATGTGCTGTACCTGCATGAGCAGGTATGCACGTATCTATGCCCCTACAACCGCGTGCAACACCTGATCACCGACAGCCGCACGCCATCCATCCAATACGACGCCGCACGCGGCGAGCCCCGCGGTATGCGCAGCGGCCACAGTGAAAGCGTCCTGAATCGCCCCAGAGGCCTGCTGGATCCCGAGACTGCGCGTGACTACGCCTTTCGCGCCGCCCATCCGGAAATCGCCGGGGCCCTGCCCAAGTTCGCTCCGGCGCACCTGGGGGATTGCATCGACTGCGGTGCGTGCGTCGGCGCCTGTCCGATCGGCCTGGATATCCGGACCGGACACTCCAGCAACTGCATTGAATGCGCTGCCTGCGTCGATGCCTGCGACAGCAGCATGGTCCGGCACCGATTCCCCGCAGGCCTGATACGCCGAACCCATATCGCAGCGGGCCAGACAGATGAAAAAAAATCATTGCGCATCAAGCCGCTGGTTTTTGCCGGCGCAATGCTGATCTGCTTCGCGGCGGCAGTCCTCACCGCCAGCACCTTGACTTGAGGCAGGCTTCACGCCAGGAACTACAAACCCGCTTCAAAAATCATGCAAAACAAAAGGCCCGCTTGCGCGGGCCAAAATTTTGCATTTTTTCAATTGGAGGCCTGGGTCGGAATCGAACCGGCGTACGCGGATTTGCAATCCGCTGCATAACCACTCTGCTACCAGGCCAAAATCTGAAACGCCGGGGGATTCATTCCCGATATGAAAAAACCCCTTTTACGGGGCCTTTTCCGAATTTGGAGCGGGAAACGAGACTCGAACTCGCGACCTCAACCTTGGCAAGGTTGCGCTCTACCAACTGAGCTATTCCCGCGTTTGATGCAACGCATTCTACAGTCTTCCGAAACAATGCGCCAGCACTTTTAACAAATTTCTTCACATCTCGAGGGACGTGTTTTCAACGCGCCTCATGAAAACCCATGTCGTTGCCGGCGTGGATTTCCAGGATGAAACCACCTTTACAGCAGCGGCTTCACCATGAACTGGAGCGGGAAACGAGACTCGAACTCGCGACCTCAACCTTGGCAAGGTTGCGCTCTACCAACTGAGCTATTCCCGCTTGGCGGGATCCAATTCACACCCAAACTGGAGCGGGAAACGAGACTCGAACTCGCGACCTCAACCTTGGCAAGGTTGCGCTCTACCAACTGAGCTATTCCCGCTTGGGAGGCGAAATTCTACAGGCATTCACCCACCTGTCAACAGCCCCTTCAACTTTTTTTGATCTTCTGCCGCGCGGCTTTTTCCTCTTCGCGCAGGCTCGGCCACGCCGCCATCAGATATTGCGCACCGGAGATCAAGGTCAGCAGTGCGGCGATCGCCAGCATCCAGTCGCCCATATGGAAAACCGGCACTCCCATCCAGATGTCAGCGGCTGGAGTATTGGGTGAAACCGAATACAACAGACACAGCAGCGCGACCATCTGCGCGGTGGTTTTGACCTTGCCGATCATCGCCACACGCACCTTGGCGCGCTGGCCGATCTCAGCCATCCATTCGCGCAGCGCCGACACTGCGATCTCACGTCCGACGATCACCGCCGCCCAGAACGCCATCCATGGGGTGGGATGTCCCTGCACAATCAGGAACAGCGCCACTGCCACCATCAGCTTGTCTGCAACCGGATCCAGAAAGGCACCAAAGGCCGAATGCATCTGGTAGCGGCGCGCCACCCAGCCATCAAGCCAGTCGGTGATCGCCGCCAGACCGAAAATCGCCGCGGAGGCGAAGTTGGTCCAGGCATAGGGCAGGTAGAACACCAGCACCAGCACCGGGATCATCAGGATCCGCAGCAACGTCAGCCAGGTGGGGACAGTCAAATTCATTAAAACGCTACTCCGCTGCCGCATCCGGAATCGACAGTCCATGAAGGTTAGCGTAGATCCGCGCCGCGAGGGCCGCGTTGATGCCATCCACGCGCGCGATCTCCGCCTCGCCGGCAGCCTTGAGCCCGGCCAGGCCACCAAAATGTTTCAGCAAGCTGGCTCTGCGGCGAGGACCAATGCCCGGAATATCTTCCAGTTTGCTGGTCATACGCGCCTTCTGCCTGCGACCGCGGTGTCCGGTGATCGCAAACCGGTGCGCTTCGTCACGAACCTGCTGGATGAACTGGAGCGCGGGTGAAGCCGCGCCGGGACGGAGCTCACGCCCGTCGGGCAACACCAGCGTCTCGTCGCCCGCGCGGCGTTCAACGCCCTTGGCGACACCCACCAGCATCACCCCTTCAACTCCGAGATCGGCCAAGGCAGCAGCGGCTTGCGCAAGCTGTCCGGCGCCACCGTCGATCAACAGGATATCCGGCAGCGCCCCTCCCTCCTCGACCGCGCGACGGAATCTACGTTCGATGGCCTGATGCATGGCTGCGTAGTCGTCGCCCGGCTCGATCCCGCTGATATTGAAACGCCGGTACTGCGCCCGGACCGGCCCTGCCGCATCGAACACCACGCAGGAGGCGACGGTCGCCTCGCCCATGGTGTGACTGATGTCGAAACATTCCACGCGCTTGACCGGCTCGGCCAGGCCAAGCAGGTCACGCAACGCGTCGCTGCGCGCTTGCTGCGCGCCACGACTGTCGAGCTCGCTCACCAGTGTGATCTGCGCGTTGCGACTGGCCAGTTCAACGTAACCGGCGCGCTCACCGCGCACATTCCACTTCAACGCGACCTTGTGCTCGGCGGCCTCGCTCAGGGCAAGCTCGATCACGTCCACATCCGGGATCTCGCGATCCAGGAGAATCTCCGCTGGCGGCGCATGCTCACCGTAGTACTGCGAAACAAATGCCGCCAGCACTTCTTCAGCACTGTCTTCGCCATTGGTCCGCGGAAAAAATGCACGTGTCCCCAGATTGCGGCCATCGCGGAAGGACAGCAGCATCACGCATGCACTGGCTCCCTGCATGGCACATGCCAGCACATCCAGATCCGCGGCCCGTCCATCGACGTACTGGCGATTCTGCATGCTGCGCAGGGAGGTGATCAGATCGCGCAGACGCGCGGCACGCTCGAACTCCAGGGCATCACTGGCTTCCTGCATCTGCTGGCCAAGTTCCTGCGCGAGCAGGTCGCTCTTTCCTTCCAGGAACAGCGCGGCCCGGTGAACGGATTCGGCATATTCCTGCGGCGCCACCAGCTCCACACACGGCGCACTGCAGCGTCCGATCTGATACTGCAGGCACGGACGCGAACGGTTGCGGAAGACGCTGTCCTCGCAGCTGCGCAAGCGGAACAGCTTGTGCATCAGATTCAAGGTTTCACGCACCGCGCCTACGCCCGGATAGGGGCCGAAGTACCTGCCCGGAACCGCGCGCGGCCCGCGGTGCAGCGCGATACGCGGCCAAGCTTCCCGCGTGAGCAGCACCTGGGGATAGGTCTTGTCATCGCGCAGGGACACGTTGTAGCGCGGCGCCAGCGACTTGATCAGCTGGTTCTCGAGCAGCAACGCCTCCGCCTCGGTACGCGTGACGGTGACATCCATCCGCGCCACCTGTGACAGCATCATCATGATCCGCCGGCTTTTGGGCGAACCGTTGAAATAGCTGCCCACCCGCTTGCGCAACGCACCGGCCTTGCCGACATACAGCAAGGTATCGTCGGCCGCATACATGCGGTAAACCCCGGGCGCCGTACTCAATCCCGCCGCGAAGGCCTTGCCGTCAAATTCACTGGAGCTCTTGCCACTCATCCGTCTATCGGCACGTCACTCAATTCGCCGCTGACCGGGTCGAATCGCAAAATCGCGTGCGCATCGGTTTCAGCAATCCAGACCACGCCGGCGGCGACCGCCAGCGCGCACGGGCCATGCAATCGTCGGGGAAGGTTGACCGTGGAAAGAACACCCCCGCCCAACCGCAGAGTCCGCAGGGTGCCGTTGCCGGCATCGGCAATCCACAGCAGCGGGGAATCAGCCCCCATCGCCAAGCCTTGGGGATACTGCAGCTGTGCCTGCGCGCGAACGCCATCCTCGCTGCCAAACTCCCAGACGCCTTTACCGATCAAGGTTTGCACCAGATCGCCACGCAACTGTACCGAGCGGATCGCCGAGCCCAGCGCGTCACAGACGTACATGACCTGCTGCACGGCCACCAGTGCGCATGGCTGCGCGAATGCGGCCAGATGGCCGCTGCCATCACGGACTTCCGCAGAACCGGCACCGGCCCGCCAGCGAAGCGCGCGACTGCCGAGGTCATAACTCCAGATGTGGTTGTCACCGGCCATGGCGATATGCAACTGGTTGTCTGCAACGGCCACATCCATCGGATGGTTCAGCGGACTGTCCCAGGGCTGGGCGAGGATGCCTTCCACCGGATCGCCGGCACGCCCGGTGCCACACAGGGTTTCCACCTGCCCGGAAAGCAGGTGGATACGGCGCAGCGCATGATTGCCGGTGTCGGCGACGTAGAGCACGTCACGCACCAGCGCCATGCCATGCGGACGGTTGAACGCGGCCTCGGCAGCTGCGCCATTGATCATGTCAGCGGTACCAACGCCGAACTGGCGCAGCACACGTCCGCTGTGGGCACACTCGAGGATGCGGTGATGGCCGGTGTCTGCCACGTACAGCCGATCCTCCGTTGCCAGCAGCCCCGCCGGAAAGCGCAGCGGCAGCATCGGCTCGGCATTGATCTCGCGCCCGTCGCTGGTATCCCCGTCCAACGGACGCATCAACCCATCGCACAGACCATTCAGCATGCGCTCCAGATCAGCCCCACCGCCGACGATGCGCTCGCGCTCCTGCCCCTGCGCATCAATCAGCACCAGCGTGGGCCAGCTTTCGATACCGAACCTGCGCCAGGTCTCCCACTGCGCATCCAGGATGACCGGCGCACTGACACCATGGCGCCGCAACAGCTTCAAAGCCGGCTGCGGTTCGCGCTCGAAATCAAAGCGCGGCACCTGCACCACCAGCAGCTGGATACGCCCGGGGTTGCGTGCCTGCCACTGCGCGATCTCGGCCAGCCGTTGCGCACACCACACCGAGGCACCATTGACGAAGGCCAGCACCAGCGGCCTTCCGCGATAGTCCTGCAGGGTCGACGGCGCGGCATTGAGCCAGATGCCGGACTTGGGAAGCTCCATAGCAAGCTGAACGTTCATGGGCCGATTATGCCGGAGTCGGCTGCCGCTGACAGGCGGCGCACGGTCGCCTGCGCCGCCGCGTCCACCAGCGCCCAGCTGTGTTCGAAATCCCGCCCATCGCCGTAATAGGGG
>NZ_BAZI01000113.1 GCF_001310775.1 Stenotrophomonas pictorum JCM 9942 | reverse complement strand
TGGTGGAGCTAAACCTTCTGGTGGTTTCCGCTTCGGCAGTTTCCCGGTACCACCTGGCCACGGCTTCGGTCGCACCGCGCTTCAAGGCTCAGCGGGCGAGCCCCGTCCCGCAGTCTGTGGCAAGCTCGGCAAAAGGTGGCAGTGCTGGGGAGCACGGTTGCAGCATCAAACCGTTCTGGCCACTCACTGCCTAACAAGTCATCCAAGCCGACGTTGCTTCGCAACGCGGCTTAATTCTGGCGTTAGCGCTCATTGAGTTCTGATCATGACTGAGAGTGATGATGACCATCTTGCTAATGAGTACCACTTTCTCGAGCTTTTCCAGGACTTCAGCCAAGCAAGCCGCAGAGCCAAGCAACTCGCCAGAACGTACGAGGGGTTGGTCCGGGTAAAGCGAGAGGACAGCAACTTCAAGATTCTTGTTCCACTCTGGGTTAAGAGCGAAATTCTTGATCCGCCGCCGCCAGCCCCCAAGCCATCGGACGTTGATGATGATCCAGAGGATGATGATGACGATTACTACGACCCCATAGACGAAGAGTTGAACAAAGAACAAGAAGAGCTTCGGAACGAGGTATATGGGAGTAGAGATGATTGGGGGCGTTCAACAGAAGAAGGGTGGTTCTACGATGATGGTGACGCGTAGCGGGCTGAGCGCTAACAATTCATTCAAGCCGAACCCGCTTCGCGGGTCGGCTTAATTCAGGTGTTAGGTGGCATTGGTAAAAATTAGGGGTGGTTTCTGCTTCGGCCAGTTCATCGGCTGTTTGCCAGTCGGCTCCGGACACCGCTCTTCAATGTTTTAGGCATCGGCAAGTTCACGGCTTCGGCCCTAGCTTCGGCGCCGCCGCACAATCATTGCAGTTGGCTTCGGCGGTTCCGCGCGGCATGGTTTCTGTGGCAAGCCCCGGTCCCGCAAGCTGTGGCACTATCGACCTTCGTTGTGCAGTTCAGGCGGGCGGGTTTGGCTTGCAAATCAACATTTCGGCCAATCCCACCTAACAAATCATTCAAGCCGAAGTTGCTTCGCAACTCGGCTTAATTCTGGCGTTAACCGCCTATGATTGCCAATCGCGAAACCGGTGAGATCGTCCTTGAAAGCGGCACAGTCCTCTCCCCTCGCACAACTCGCTCTGACTTTCTTCGCTCTCCCGAGGGCGCAGCTTCGTCCATGCTCGTCCGGAACGAGCCCTGGTGCTCGTTCAAGTTTGCGGTTCAGGCCGAGTCGTTAGTCCTGGCGGTTTTCTTCAATGGCGAATCCATTCAAGCCATGCATCTGGCCATTGTTGACGCCGACTCCGCGCCCTGGAGCCACGAGGCTGAGCTTCGGCGCAAAGAGGCGAACGACAGATGGCTACTCAGCAAAGGCCTTACACCCGGCAAAACTTACGCTTGGGGCTCTGTTTGGTCGGGCTATGATCCCAAGGGTGGTTCAAGCAGCGCCGTCCTTAGCTTCTCGGGCGGCAGCTAACAATTCATTCAAGCCGACGCCGCCACGCGGCGCGGCTTAATTCCAGAGTTAGGCATCAATGGCGAGATCTCTGGCATTTGCATATGCACTTTCTCTCATCGCCCTAGCGGCGATGGTCGCGCTCGGCCGTGGCCTGCTTCCTAAGCCGGATGGTTTCACCACCTTCTTCTACATGAGCTTAGTGGGCTTGCTCATGTTGCCGGCATCCGTCATGTTCTTTCGGGGTAGTCGTTTGTCGTCCGGGCCGCTTCGCAAGCTCTTAGCCTATGCGCTGTCAGCCGTTACCGCGTTTCTGGGCATGGGATCGTCAGCCGCTGTCATACTTGTCCTACTGGGCGCGGCCAAATCTGGTTGATGCCTAACAATTCATTCAAGCCGAAGCCGCTTCGCGGCTCGGCTTAATTCAGGCGTTAGAGGCCACATGAAGATACGAGCAGCCGTAAAAAGCGAGGATGGATTTGGGCCACTTTTTTCACGGTGATGGGGATCATCTACGTTACGGATGGCCTGCGAAGCCCCGAGACAGAAATGGGTCGCTTGCTCATGGGTGCTGGCTTTCTGTTGGCAGCACCACAAGCATTCTTCAGTCCCATTAGCTTCGCCAACCCCGATCTTAAGTTCATCAAAGTCTCGCCTGTTGACTGGCTTGGCATGGCTGGCGTGCTGTTATTGGTTTCAGGGCTTGTGGTTCGTTGGCTGTGACCTCTAACAATTTATTCAAGCCGAACCCGCTTCACGGGTCGGCTTAATTCAGGCGTTAGACTACAGGAGAAGCGTTATGACGGATTCGCTCAAAAGCATACTGGCTGGCGCTATTTCCGGGATCATCACTAGCTACTTAGCGGTGCCAGCGATTGGTGCAACTGCCGCAATAGCCATGCCATCCGGATGGCCCGTCGCGCTATGGAGCGCTCTCGTAGTGTTCGGCATTGGCGCTTTTCTACCAGCCTGGTCATCCAATTTGCGGCGCTGCTCATTACACGAGCAGCAAATGCGTTTGTCGCGCTCGCCAGCTTCTGCATAGCAGCAATCTCAACTATTGCCGTGCTCTCCGGACTTACCTATGCCGGTAGCGCTCTTGCAGCTATCGTTATTGGCGCAATTGCGGCTGCCGCTACTTTCAGCGCTCTGTGGTCTAACAATTCATTCAAGCTGACGCCGTTCCACGGCGCGGCTTAATTCCAGCGTTAGGCCGTGGTGGAACAAAACCTTCAGGTGGTTTCCGCTTCGGCAGTTTCCCGGTACAACCTGGCCACGGCTTCGGTCGCACCGCACTTCAAGGTTCACCGGGCAAGCCCCGTCCTGCAGTCTGTGGCAAGCTCGGCAAAAGGCGGCAGTGCTGGGGAGCACGGTTGCAGCATCAAACCGTTCTGGCCACTAACTGCCTAACAAGTCATCCAAGCCGACGTTGCTTCGCAACGCGGCTTAATTCTGGCGTTAGGGGGCAGTGGTGAGTACCGCGCGATTCTTCAAAGAGCACGGCGCTGCAATGCGATCCGGTGATAGCACAGACCATCGGAAGCGGATGCAAGAAGCCTATGAGACCATTCGGGACAACTGGCTCTCCAAAAAGGAATATGCAGCGCTCGTGAAGGCCATTGTCGGCAATTGGACGTCTGGAAACTGCGTTGAGTACATGCGTCCTCTTACCGCAGCACTCGTCGCAGAAGAAGAGTTAGAGCTTCACCGACACCTCTGGACACGCACATTAAAGAGGCAGCTCAGCGCCTTCTTTCGTGAGTACTCGTTCATTCGCCGTCAACGACTACCGTTGCAGGACATCGCCTCCACGGATTCTTCTGGCTTCGATGAATTTGACTACGCCAGTTACAGCGATCACCGCAAGGCCGCCTCGTTTCTTCTTGGTCGCATATACTCAAGCTTAGCTATTTGGAGAGACGAGTTGATCGGCGCTGGTCTGAGCACAGAAGATCCAGACAATATTGTGGCTAGCCTGCAACTGCTTAAACAGCCTCGCATTGATGTCAATCGACTGCCCCCTAACAATTCATTCAAGCCGAATTGGCTTCGCCAGTCGGCTTAACTCAGCAACTGTCTTGTACGTGTTGGTTTTCGGACTGAATCCACTTTGCATTCGGCATCGCACGGTTCCGCACCGTTATGGACACCGTTGGCCGGGGCAAAGATGGGCGTTCCGCGCCTTATCCTCGCCATCGGTGTACGCGACGGATCCGGCACCGGCTTTGTGGCGGTCGGCTTAAACGCTTCGCTGAGCGGCCCGCAGCAGGCAGGGCAGCGTGCGGCGCGGGCTTTCAATGGCCCAAAGCCGAGCGGCGGGCCCTCGAGCCGCGAGCGGCCCATCAAGGCTATTTGTTTATGCGGTGAGACTTTTTGCTGCGTCGTTGCGGCTTTTTGCTGAACGATTAAGGCTTTTTGCTTGTCCTTTGAGGCTTTTTACTACTCCGGATAGCTTCTGAGCTACTCCATTTAAGGCTTTTTGCTATTCCCGATAGCTTCTGAGCTGCTCCGTTGAGGCTTTTTGCTACTCCGGATAGCTTCTGAGCTGTTTCGTTAAGGCTTTTTGCTGTTCCGTTGAGACTCCAGGCGGTGCTGCGGGAGCCTTTCGTCCCTGCTGGCAAGTGCAGGGCTGCGCCTTTGAAGGCGATACGGGGTGACGCCCGACACGGCGGCTTGACCGGGGCCGCCCGGCCGGCAACGCACCGGACCGGCCGGGATCTGGCTACCGGATGCGAGTGCGTGCAGCGCCGTGGTCGGCCACCCCGTGCCGGACACCGGCGCAAGTCTTGGGGATGATTCGGCCGACAGCTGCCGGCCGCAGGCGCAAGCCTTGGACGATCGGCTGATCGTCGGCGAAAATCGCGATATCGAGGCCGGAGCGGCCGATCAGGGACGAGGCCTGCGCTTTCCAGCCGGAGGGACTGCAGTGCGGCGGCCCGCTCGTCTGCCCTGCTGCCCCGTCCTTCACAGGATCCGGGGCGGCCCGTGCCGCATCTGCCCGCTGCGCCGCGTGTCTGCCAAGGGCGCAGGGCGGGTCGGTCGGGGTGGAACTGCGGTACCTTCACAGATCATCGTCGCCTCTTTTCGGGGCGATGGTTCCAGGCAACCGTCGTCGCCACCGCGCCGACCTTTACCCAAGAGCTCTTGCATGAACACTGAAAGCAACACCGCCCTGCCGCCGCGCGAAGCGATGGAGTTCGACGTCGTCATCGTCGGTGCCGGCCCTGCCGGGCTGGCCACGGCCATCCGCCTGCGCCAGCTGGCCGTGGAAAAGGGCCAGGAGCTGTCGGTGTGCGTGCTGGAGAAGGGCTCCGAGCCGGGCGCGCACATCCTGTCCGGCGCGATCATGGATCCGCGCGCGCTCACCGAGCTGTTCCCGGACTGGAAAGAACGCGGCGCGCCGCTGAAGCAGGCCGTGACCCGCGACGAGTTCCTGTTCCTGGACGAAACCGGCGCCAAGGCAACCCCGCACGCGCTGCTGCCGGAGTGCTTCCACAACGACGGCAACTACATCGTCAGCCTCGGTGAAGTGAGCCGCTGGCTGGCGCAGCAGGCCGAGGCGCTGGAGGTGGCGATCTTCCCGGGCTTTGCCGCCGCCGAAGTGCTGTACGACGAGACCGGTGCGGTGATGGGCGTGGCCACCGGCGACATGGGCATCCACAAGGACGGCACGCCGGGCCCGAACTTCGAGCGCGGCATGGAGCTGCATGCCAAGTACACGGTGTTCGCCGAAGGCTCGCGCGGCCACCTCGGCCGCCAGCTGATCAGCCGCTTCAAGCTCGACGAAGGCCGCGACCCGCAGTCCTACGGCATCGGCATCAAGGAGCTGTGGCAGATCGACCCGGCCAAGCATGAGCCGGGCCTGGTGGTGCACGCCGCTGGCTGGCCGCTGGACAACGACACCTACGGCGGCGCGTTCCTGTACCACGCCGAGGGCGGCAAGGTCTCGATCGGCTATGTGGTCGGCCTGGACTACAAGAACCCGTGCTGAGCCCGTTCGAGGAATTCCAGCGCTTCAAGACCCACCCGGCCATCCGCAAGCACCTGGAAGGCGGCAAGCGCATCGCCTATGGCGCGCGTGCGATCACCGCCGGCGGCATCCTGTCGCTGCCCAAGACCGTGTTCCCGGGCGGCGCGCTGGTCGGCTGCGAAGCCGGCTACCTCAATGTCAGCCGCATCAAGGCAGCCACGCCGCGATCAAGACCGGCATGCTGGCCGCCGAGGCCGCGTTCGAGGCGCTGGTCGCCGGCCGCTCGCGCGATGAGCTGAGCGCCTATCCGGAAGCCTTCGAGAACAGCTGGCTGAAAGCCGAGCTGCTGCAGTCCAAGAACTTCAAACAGTGGTTCAAGAAGGGCCGCACCATCGCCACGCTGATGACCGGCATCGAGCAGTGGCTGCTGCCCAAGCTGGGCATCCGCAATGCGCCGTGGACCATCCATCGCACCCAGGCCGACCACGAGTGCCTGCAGCCGGCGGCCAGCCAGCCGAAGATCGAGTACCCGAAGCCGGACAACGTGCTGACCTTCGACCGGCTGAGCTCGGTGTTCCTGTCCTCGACCAACCACGAGGAAGACCAGCCCAGCCATCTGACCCTGAAGGACCCGAGCATTCCGGTGAGCGTGAACCTGGCCACCTACGGCGGCCCGGAAGCGCGTTACTGCCCGGCCGGCGTCTACGAGTTCGTCGGCGAAGGCAGCGATACCCGCCTGCAGATCAACGCGCAGAACTGCGTGCACTGCAAGACCTGCGACATCAAGGACCCGACCCAGAACATTGTCTGGGTGACCCCGCAGGGCGGTGGTGGTCCGAACTACCCGGCAATGTAAGCGCGGCGCCTGCAACGCGCCGGCGATCAGCGCTGCGCCAGCTGACCCGACCCCGCCGCCCACCGCGGCGGGGTTTTTCATGGTGCGCTTTGCGTTCGCCGTGGCCGGCGGCGATCATGCCCACGCCTGGCCACCGGGGCCATTTGCCGCAACGAGGAATCGATGTCACGCCTGCCACTGCCGGGACTTCTCTGCCTGCTGCTGGGCGCCTGTGGCCAGCGCGATGCGTTCAACCATTCGGCCAGTGCCGATCCGCATCAGCGCGAGCTGGAACGCGCCTTCGCCATCTGCGCCGGCTGCCATGACACCCGCCCCGATCTGGGCCACCGCGTCGGCCCCAACCTGCACGGGGTGATCGGCCGCAAGGCCGGCACTGCGCCGGGCTATGTGTATTCGGAGGCGATGAGCGCCAGCGGCATCATCTGGGACGCGCAGACGCTGGATGCCTTCCTGGCCTCGCCCTCCAAGCGGGTACCGGGCAGCAAGATGGTCAACGCCACCGCCGACCCGGCGCGTCGCCGGGCGGTGATCGAATACCTGTCCTCGCTGCCGGAGTGATCCGCGCCGGCTGTCGCGTCAGTCCAGGGTCTGCACGCCACCGCCATTGACGAACAGGATCTGCCCGCTGACCCAGCTGGAGATCGGCGCGGCGAAATACAGCACCGCCCCGGCGATGTCGTCGGCCTCGCCCAGGCGCTTGATCGGCGTATGCGACAGCATCCGCTGCTCGATCTCCGGGGTCAGCACGGTGGCCAGCGCCGCGGTACGCACCGCTCCGGGACCGACGGCGTTGATGCGGATGTTATCCGGGCCATAGTCGTGGGCCAGGTTGGCGGTCATGTGGTTGATCGCGGCCTTGGAGGCGGCATAGGCGCTGATCGCCGGGCTCTTGTTGATCGAGCTCATCGAGGACATGTTGATGATCGAGCCATAACCGCCCTTCTTCATGTGCGGGGCGCACAGCTGGGCCAGCCGCCACGCGCTGAACACGTTGATCTGGAACGGCCGCTCGAACTGCTGCACGGTGATCTCGAACGGGCTCTCGCGCCCGGCCCCGCCGCCACCGGCGTTGTTGACCAGGATGTGGATGCCGCCCAGCTCGGCGGCGGTGCGCTCCACCGTCCGCACCAGGTCCTCGTCCTTGAGCACGTTGCACTCCAGCGCCAGCGCCCTGCCACCGTGGGCGGTGATCTCGGCGGCGACCTTCTCGGCATCGGCCAGTTTCAGATCGGCGATCGTCACCGCCGCGCCATAAGCGGCCAGCATCAATGCACTGGCGCGACCGATGCCATTGCCACCACCGGTGACGATGGCGACTTTTCCACTGAGATCGAAATGCGATTGCGGGCTCATGGGCTGCGTTCTCCGGATTGACGTGCGCGTGCCCGGTCATGGCACGCCGCGCGGGACCGGCCTGTCGGCAGGCTCCCGCGCAACGCTTGCCGTCTCCCGGGGGGACAGAGCCGGCAATGTGCAGGAACCGGGCGAAAACCGGGGTGAAAGCACCGCCCGTGCGTGGCGCAGAGGAAGCGGACCGGCACCGGTGGCGCTTGCACAGGCTCCAACCGCGCCGTCGGCACGGCAGG
>NZ_BAZI01000112.1 GCF_001310775.1 Stenotrophomonas pictorum JCM 9942 | reverse complement strand
TGAAGGGCGGCTTTCATCTTCCGCAGTGGCAGGGACGCCACTGAATCCCTGGTCCGGCAGGGCTGATGTATCGCAACAGTGGGGGCCGGTGGCGGTGCAGGATCCGTCGCAGGGGCTGCTTGTGAAGTTGTGGACGGCGCGTGCAGATAAAAAGCAGGTGCTTTTATCTGCGGATGGTGTGCCGGAAGTGGTCATTTACACCCATGCTGAGCCGGTCAATGCGGTCACGCTTGCATTCGATCAGAACGGAAATCCGAATCTCACGGTGGGCGGCATCAGTGGTGCGCTGCTGTACTGGTACGACGCAACAAGGCCGGGCATGGAAACCACTTCGCTGCCGGCCGACCATCTCTATCCGATGCTCACGCTTGATGATGCCCGTGATCTCAACATCGCCGCGTCCGACATCATCCTGAGCTACGTGCGGGGGGGCGTGCTGCGTTATCGGCAGCAGCGTGAGCGGTTCCAGATTGAACATACACCGCTACTCGGTGACGGTGGCTCGCCGCTGACTGTGCCAGGGAAGCCGCTGCTCCACGTGAGCATGACTCGCAAACAACGTGTGCAGTGGACCTTCCTCAATACCGACAACTGGGCCATGAACCCGGCCCATGCGCTGTACTACGCGCGCACACATTCGGAGATCGGCCGGGAGCCGAGTGGGAATATCAACGATGCCAGCTACCGGGCTTGCGCCGACAAGCTGTTCGATGAAGGGTTTGGGATCTGCACCTCATTTGATCCGGCCGCGGAGAGCCTGGAGGAGTTCGAGCAGCGCATCTGCAACCTGATCGGCGGCAGCGTCAGCCGAAGCCTGATCGATGGGCAGTACTACCTGGACCTCGCCCGTGGCGACTACGACCTGGACAGCCTTCCGGTCATCACCGACGACGACATTCTGTCTTTCTCGGCGCAACCTTCAGTGCTGGATGGCGCGATCAACAGCGTCAGCGTGAAGTATTTCGACCCATGCAGGAAGGAGAGCGTCACGACGCCGCCCGTGCAGGCGCTGGGCCTGATCGACGCCTTCGGCGTGATCCACCAGACCGCCAGCTATCCAGAGATTCCGAGTGCTGCACTGGCATTGATCATCGCCGAGCGCGACCTGCGCAATACCGTTACCCCGACGATAGCCTTTGAGCTGACCTGCATGCCGGACTCGGTTCGGGCGCTGCGGCCGAACAACTACTTTCGGCTGCAATCCAAGAAGCGTCGCATCGCCGACATGGTGTGCCTGCTGGGCGAAAAGCAGGCCGGTACGCTCAAGAGCGGTGCAGTAAAGATCACTGCCGCTCAGGACATTTACAGCCTGCCGCAGACCTCGTTCGTCGAAGTGGAAAGCGGCATCGATACCAGCCCCGACCCGACGCCTTATCCCATCACTGCTCAGGTAGCGATGGAGGCGCCCTACATTGAGCTGGTGCAGCGCCTGGACCGGGCCAACCTCGACGCGCTGCCCGCCGACGTGGGCTACTTGCTGGCGATGGCTGACCAGCCTGCGCAGGGTGGCCAGAACTATGGACTGGCCGTGGCGCCGGCCGGTGGGGACTACCTGGTGGAGATGACCGGCGACTGGTGCCCGGTGGCGGTGGTTGCAGGCGATCCGGCGGTTGATGTCGTGCCCGTTGGCCAGACGGTGATTCCGGTCGCCGGCGTCGGCCGCGCCAGCCAGGTCACGCTGGGTGCGGCCGCGCTGTGGGAGAGCGAGGTCGTCCGCATCGATGCGATCGACACTGAGGCGGGCACGGTTACGGTCGGCCGCGGCTGTGCCGATACGGTGCCGGTTGAGCACGTGGCCGGCAGCCGGATCTGGGTGTACGACGAGGCGGCCAGCAGCAACATGACCGAGTACACGGATGGCGAGGCGATCGATATCAAGTTGCTGACCAACACCGCCGTCGCCCAGCTGGACCCGGCTGATGCCGTAGCCATGTCGGTCGAGTTCGCTCGGCGAGCTGTGAGGCCGTACCCGCCGGCAGCGGTGACGTTCAACGGCGAAGCATGGCCGCCGGCCCTGACCGGGCAGGTGGACGTGGTCTGGGCACACCGCGACCGCAAGGCCCAGGCCGACCAGCTGGTCGACCAGGCCGTGGCCAGCATCGGCCCGGAGCCGGGCACCACCTACACCGTGCGGTGGATCCTTGACGGCGTCGAGGTCCATGCCGAGGCCGGGATTGTGGGCAGTGCCAGCAGCTACACCCCAGCCGCTGCCGGGACGCTGCGCATCGAGATCCAGAGCCAGCGCGACGGGCTGGACAGCCTGCAGGTGTACCGGCACACGGCGGAGTACATCCCGACGCCGTAGGCCATAAAGCATTACGAGCGGTGTTGGTTATATGGGTAGGAATTCCCTGACATGTCACTGCTGACTCTTCTGATATCAGAAGCGGTGCAGGTGTGGGAAGGTTGGGCTGCCAGCAACGGCGGTGCCGGCTTCCAGCCAGGCCATCCACCCACCGGGCTACCGCAGGGATGCGGAGCTGCTGGAGGCCAGCAACGACGCATTCCCCGCGTCGACCCGGTCCCTACCTCCCCAAGAGGGCCGGGCGCTGGCTGCAGTATTGGTGGCTATACAAAGCCCTGGAGCTCTCCCTCCGGGTGCACGCCCAGCTTGACCAGCCAGGTGGCGACCAGCTCGATGATTGCGACTTCGTCCTCCGGATACTGGTCGATAAGCCGCTCTTCGACCTCGTCGCAGATCTCCCAGAACTGCGGCGCTTCCCCGTACTGCTCGAGCGCGTGACTGATCTCGTTGAACGCCAGTTCGTAATCAGCGTGCTGTTGGCTCATCTGCCTTGCCCGCTCCGACGCAAGCCAGCTCCTCAATAAGGCTGCTTACCTGGTCATGGAAGTGGTCGAAATCCACCATGGCGACGCGCGGTTCGATTACTTCGACCTCACCTGCAACAATTTCGGCGATATCTCCGGCCAGCGCGGTCTCTGCTTCCGGCTTCATGCGCAAAGCCAGATCCTGCAGCCACTGGTCCAGCTCTTCTCGGGTCAGCTTGGTGGTCATGAGGGGATCCTATGCCGGCTGGCCGTTATGATCAGGTCAATCGTGGCTGTTCACGCTCAGCAGCGCACGCGCGGCAGCTGGTGTATGGAGGTGGTGTAACTGGGTGAAAGCATGTGTTGGCGCATGCGCCATTCCGGTTTTGCCTGCCAGCCGGTTGCGCCGAGCCCAGCGGTACCGCGGCCGAACTTCCGGTTGATCGCGTCCAGCGTGTCCATCAGCCGGTCGTTGCCCACCGTCGCCGGGGTGAATAGATCCTGCTGCAGCGCCTCCGGTCGCGCGAGATCCAGCAGTGCGACGCCCGCCTTTTTGTAGTCGATGCCCCTGCGAACCATGCCCTCGAATAGCTGGCGTACGCATCGCAGGATGATCGTGGTATCAGCGGTGGCAGCCGAGAGATTCGCCGCGCGGGCTGGGTGGTGCTGCGGCAGCTCTGGGCGGAATGGATCCGAGTTCAGGAACACTTGGACGCCGCTGGCCACCAGGCCGCGCGCCCTGAGCTTCTCGCAGGCGCGCACGGCGAAAGTGGCCAGCGCTTCATGCAGGGCCTGCGGATCAGAAACGCGACTGCCGAATGATCGGCTCACGACGATCTGCTGCCGATCGGGCTCCACTTCTTCGATGCTCATGCAGGGGTGCCCCTGCAGCTCACGCTGCGTGCGCGCAAGCGTGACGCCGAAGGCTGCCAGGATGTCATCGGTTGAGGCGTCACGCAGTTGTGCGGCCGTGTTGATGCCGCGTGCGGCCAGCTTCGGTGCCAGTTTGCGGCCCACGCCCCATAGATCGCCGACGGGAAAGTCGGCCATGGCCGCTTGGCACACGGCAGGATCGCCGAGGTCCATCACGCCGGTGCCGCTCTTGGCCAACTTGTTGGCAAGCTTGGCCAGCGTCTTCGTGGGGCCGATGCCGATGCAGTTGGGGATGCCGGTCCAGCGGTGCACCCGCGTGCGCAAGTCCCGTGCGAACTGCTCGCGCAGCCGAATGCCAGTCAGGTCGATGAAGCTCTCATCGATGCTGTAGACCTCCACACGTGGTGCAGCATCACGCAGGATCGAGACAACGCGGGCGCTCAGGTCGCCATACAGGCCAAAGTTCGCTGACCGCATCTGCAGGCCGTGCCGGCGGACCAGGTCCTTCAACTCGTGGGCGGGGTGCCCCATCTTGACCCCGAGTGCCTTGGCTTCAGCTGATCGGGCAATCGCGCAGCCATCGTTGTTGCTGAGCACGACCAGCGGCTTGCCGCGCAGCGACGGCTGGAACACGCGCTCGCAGCTGGCGTAGAAGTTGTTGCCGTCGACCAGGGCGAACATCACAGCTCCCGGATTTCGGCAGCGCCGGTGATCAGCGGCCGCACCAGGATGCGGTAGCAGTCCCGGTCGAATGAGGCGGATGGCTGGTCCAGCTTCCGGGCTTTCGCGAGCGTGTCCGCGGTGCGAGGTAGTGCCAGTTTCGGACGACGTGGATCTGCTGGAGCTCGTCGGACTTTTCGACGATGCCGACAGCGCCGGGGTAGGGCCATGCGTGCACGTGGCGATCAATGAGCGCTGCCAGAAGCCGCTGCCGGTGGTCATCTTCCGGCTCAGCTCCACAGCACACGCCGGCGCATCGCTTGAGCGCATGACGGAAGCAAGTGCGGCCCGCCGGGAGCTTCTCGATGCCCAGGCGGCTGTAGCAGAGCAGGTGGGTGTCGGCGATCTCACGCAAGGCCTCTACTGCGGCGAACCGGCTGGGATACAGCCCAAACGATGCTGTGTCCCCTGCATCGTGTACGTCGGTGATGCACAGCTCACCGGCCTGTAGCGTGATCGTGCAGAGCCATTTGTTACGGCGAAGGCGTTTGTTGAACAGCGGCTGCTGCAGCTTCACTTGCTGCGCCTCCAGCAGCTGCGCGCCGATATCACCGGCGGTGCGCACAAAGGAGAACCGCCGGGTCAGGCTGAGCAAGCGGGCCTCGTCCGGCGTACGGATGTGGTCGAGCACGCGGCCGCGAATGTTCACGCTCTTGCCGATGTAGAGCGGAAGCGGTGACTCGCCGTGGAATGTGTAGACCCCTGGGGCGGGCGGCAGCTGTTTTGCCAGCTCGCGGAGATCCTGCAACAGCTCAGCGGCCACGGCGCGGCCTGCGGATGATCTGGCGGGCAAGGCCCACCATTGCGAACACCTCCACTTCAGTGCCTGGCGCCAGGAGGATTGGCGGGTACTCTGGGTTGGCTGAGTGCAGCTCGATGTGGTGCTCGAAGGTCTGGAGCACTTTGCAGGTGGGCTGATTCCCATCCCACACGGCGATCACGATATCGCCGGCTCGCGGTTGAACGGAGCGGTCGACAACCAGGATGTCGCCATCACAGATGCCTGCGCCGATCATCGACCAGCCGTCTGCCCGATATAGGTATGTGGCCGCCGGATTACGGATCAGCAGGCGATGCAGGTCGATGCCGTCGTCAAGGAAATCCTCGGCCGGGGAAGGAAAGCCCAGCAGGGCACGGGCGCCGGCCATGGGGACCGACTGCGCAGGGCCATCGATAACTGCCGGGCCCAGAAAACGAGCGTTGGGGATTGGTGGGGGAGCGTGCAACATGGCGCGAACTCTCGCGGGGCGCTGTCTCAAAAAGCGAGACGGGCGGAGAATGTTAGTACAATTGCTAACGCCCGGGGCGGTGTCGGTCCGTTTACCTGCATGGCGCTATCGTCAGATGCCCTCTCCCTGGAGCTTCCCATGTGCTTTTCCGCCGAGGCATGGCAGGACTATCGTGAATACGTCGAAAAGTACGGCGCCGATATCAGCATCAAGGACTTCGTGATCCTCTATGGCGATCGCGGCGCCGGCGCCAAGATCAAGATTCCGAAGGGCATGGATACCCCATTCATGCATGCAACAACGGGAGAGGCGCAGCAGGTTCGGGAGCTGATCGAGCGCTTCAACGCCGAGCAGGTCGCGAAGCTAGAGCAGGACCTGTTCAAGCAGTCCAGGCGGTTGGCGGATGCCGAGCGCTCACTTCTGTCGAAGGAGACGGTGAAGGCGCGCGAGGATGTCCGTATCGCCACGAACAAGATTGCCGCAGGCAGGACAAAGCTCGCGGATATCAAACGGACGACGGCGAAGCCCGGTGACGGGCGGATCTTCCCGGGGGCGCATGGGCTGGTGCTGGTCAGTGAGGGCGGCAAGAGGGTAGTGCGGCCGATGCGCTACCAGTGCCGGCCCGCGGGGAAGCCGGCGGTCTACGATCGCAAGTACCCCGGAACCTACAACGCCCGGCGCGACAACCTGGAGGGGTTCTGGAAGGGCCAGTTTGGCCACAGCCATGGCCTGATGGTGGTGAACACCTTCTACGAAAATGTGGAGGGGCCGGCTGGCAACCAGGTGCTGCAGTTCACCCCCCGAACGGGAGAGCCGATGCTGGTGGCCTGCCTGTGGTCGCACTGGACGGATCCGAAAGGCCTGGAGCCGGACCTGCTTTCATTCGCCGCGATCACTGATGACCCAGAGCCCGAAGTGGCCGCCGCCGGGCATGACCGCACCATCATCAACATCAAGCCCGAGCACATCGACGCGTGGCTCAATCCCGACCCAGGGAATCTCGGCGAGCTCTACGCGATCTTCGATGACAAGCGGCATCCGTTCTATGAGCATCGCATCGCAGCCTGACTCAGCTGCAACGGCTACCGGTGCGCCAGCTGCTCCGGCCGCAGGTTGGTGTAGCGCTTCAGCGTCGCCCAGCTTTCGTGCAGCGTGAAAAGGGAGACTTCTTGGATGCTGTAGCCGGCTTCGAACAGTCGGCTTGTTGCCTCGTGCCGCAGATCATGGAAGCGCAGGTCGGAGATCTCCAGGACGTGGCAGGCCCGGGTGAATGCAGCGCCGATCGACTTCGGATTGAACGGGAAGATCAATGGCTCGTTTCCGCGCGGCTGGGCTTCAATAATGGCCAGGGCTTCGGCAGTCAGCTTGAACGTCTTGTCATTGCCGAGCTTCTTCGTGGGGTGCTTCAAGTCGCGGAGGCGGCATGTGGCCGTCGATCTATCGAGATCGTCCCAGCGTAAACGCGTGATCTCTTCCTGTCGCCGAGCGCTGTGGATTGCGAAATGCATGATGTCCAGCATCGGGATCTCGGCGCGCACGTCACGGTGGCTGAAATACGCGGCCAGCTTCTCCAGTTCCGCGGCAGTGGGCCGCCGGTCGCGCTCCTTCGGTTTGCCGATGATGCGATTTTGGCGCAGGTATTCGGCCGCATCGTCCAGCTCCTGAAGCGGCACCGGCACGCCCAAGGCAACCCGTGCTGCGCGCAGCACCTGGCGGAGCCAGATCAGATCGTTGGCGGCCGTGGCCGGGCCGGCACCCTCCTGGCGGCGTCCCTGGGCGTAGGCGATGAAGTCAGCGCGTGTGAGGCGGTCAACCCGCTTATCGGCTATGGCGCCTTTTCCAATGCGGGCCAGGTCCGCCTTCTTCGAGCGCCCCCATGGGTTATCGGCAGCCATCTGGCCGGAGTACCAGTCGATCATCTGGGCAACCGTCATGCGGGTACCGACAACCTCCCCGCGCGCACGTTGGCCGGCCAGCTCTGCTTCACGGCGGGTAAGCCATTCTTTTGCAAGCGCACGCGTTGGAAAGGTCGCCGACTCGCGGTGCGTAATCTTCCCATCGGCCTTGAGCCGGATAGTCGCTGTGTAAGATGTGGCGCCTGTGGCCCGGCGGCGGGCGAGGATCGATCCCATGGTGCTACAAGCCTGTTTCTGTAGCCCCGAATGTAGCACCGTCGCAGCGGTAATGCCCTGAAACCCCCGGAAATACGACAGCAATGCAGCAGACCGAATCCCTCGTCAAATCTGGCGATAACCCCCGCAGGCCATACGTTCTAGAGGGAATAAGGCTTTGT
>NZ_BAZI01000111.1 GCF_001310775.1 Stenotrophomonas pictorum JCM 9942 | reverse complement strand
GCCGGCTTGCCCAGCGACCGCTTCCTGTTCGAGGGCTTCCTGCCGGCCAAGGGGGCGGCGCGGCGCGATCGTCTGCAGCGGCTGGCCGGTGAAACCGCCACGCTGGTGTTCTACGAGTCTTCGCACCGTATCGAAGAGTCGCTGGCCGACATGGTTGCCGTCTTTGGTGCCGAGCGTCCGGCGGTGATCGCCCGCGAGCTGACCAAACTGTTCGAGACCGTGCTTGATGGCGATCTGGCTGATCTGCTGGCGCAGGTCCAGGCCGATCCCAACCAGCGCAAGGGCGAGTTCGTGGTGATGGTGCAGGGCGTCGGTGACGATGAGGCGGGCAAGATCGCCGAAGGCCGTCGCCTGTACGCCAAGCTCAACGAGCACCTGCCGCCGTCCACCGCCGCCAAGCTGGCCGCCGAACTGAGCGGTGCGCCGCGCAAGGCGCTGTACGGCCAATGAGCTAGCCTAGGTTTTGGGTTCCTCACGCATGTCAAGGAGGGAGTATGTGGTTGGCTTGGTTGAAGTTCGCATTGATCGCCGCATCGCTGGTTTCCACCGGATGCACGTGGCGGGTGCGTGAATCCAACATTCTGTTCCCCCGTGCATCGGCAGGTGCCGACGTCGCGGCGCTGCAGAACGCTTTCCCGGTCTATACGCCGGAAGAGTTCTATTTGCAGATACCTGACGCCCGGTTGTATGGGGTGATGTTGTTGCGGCCGGACGCCAGGGCAACGGTGCTCTATTTCGGCGGCAACGGCTATCGCATTGCCAAGGATGCGGAAAACACTATTCAGGCCTATGGGTCGCTGCCGGTCAATCTGGTGCTGGTGGACCATCGCGGTTATGGCGCCAGTAGCGGCGTGCCGTCGATGGACGATCTGATGGCGGATGCGGTACGGGTCTACGATCACGTGATTGCGGAGGCGGCGTTGTCCGCGCTGCCGGTGGTCGTGCATGGGCACTCGCTGGGCAGCTTCATGGCCGGTCATGTGGCCAGTGAGCGCACGCTCGCGGGGCTGGTGTTGGAGTCCACCGTGACGACAACGGAGGACTGGACGCGCTTTCTACGCTCCAGGCAGCCGTGGTGGGCCAAGGCGCTGGTGTGGCGTGTGGTGCCTGAGGGGAGCTTGGCCGGGCGGGGCAACCTCGGTGTGGTGTCGGCGTTGAATGAGCCGGTGCTGTTCGCGGTCGGTGCAGCAGACACCGTGACCGCGCCAGCTTTTTCGCGGCGACTTTTTGATCTGTGTCCGCTGCCTGCTTCACAGAAGACACTTCTTGAAGTGGCGGGCGCCTCACATCAGTCCGTCACTCGGACGGTCGAGTTTCGCGAGACAATGCTCAGATTCGTGGACTCGCTGGGTGAACCGCAGGTGCTTTCGCCTTGAGCGGTCAATGTGTGTGGATGCTTGAACGTGCGACAATGCGCGCGGCGGAGTCGGCCAGACAGTCGCGTCATCCTTTCGGGGATGCCGAGGAAAGTCCGGGCTCCACAGGGCAAGGTGCCAGGTAACGCCTGGGCGGCGCAAGCCGACGGAAAGTGCAACAGAAAGATACCGCCGAACGGTCCTTCGGGATGCGTGGTAAGGGTGAAATGGTGCGGTAAGAGCGCACCGCGAGTCTGGCAACAGACCGGCACGGCAAACCCCACCTGGAGCAAGACCAAATAGGGACCTAATGGCGTGGCCCGCGTCGGGTCCGGGTAGGTTGCTTGAGCGTATCGGTGACGGTGCGCCTAGAGGAATGACTGTCCACGACAGAACCCGGCTTATCGGCCGGCTCCGCCACTTTCCTCTCGTGCCTGCGCAAGCTCGGCTCTGCCCGATCCGCGGCGTCCGTGTTGGCGGGCTGCGCATGGCACCGGCATCCAGGTGCCGCTGTGATTCTGCCGGTGAGGCTTGCCCGTCGACACAGTTCTTGGTCGTCTTTCGGCATTCCATATATACGGAATGCCGGCGGATGCGGCCCTCCCCGTGCCGGTTTTGTCATTCTCCGGCGAGCGGAATCTCCAGTCGCGTTTCCCCGGTGAACCGGCCGTGCGGGCCGAAGCGGCGCTCGTGGATGAAGCCGCGGCCGTCATAGTCGATGGCGATCACGGTGCTGGCGCGTGTGCCGTAGTCCTGGCCGCGGATGAAGGCGGGCGCCAGGCGCCGCTCCAGCTCCAGTGGCATCCCGGTTGCCGGCAGCTCGGCATCGGCGGGCTGATGCTCGTCGCCCAGTGCGCTCCAGATCGGGTCCAGCGTGGTGCCGCTGCTGGCCACCCATCCTTCAACGGCATTGGCCAGGCGCCGGGTCTTCGGCCAAGGGGTGTCCGGGGCGCCGTTGGACATGCTGTGGATGCCGGGCGTCAATATCCGTGCCGCCGGCGGATGGTTGCCCAGATAGCAGCAGGTGTCGGCATCTGCCACCAGCAGGTTGAACGGGGCGAAGGCCGGGGCGCGGGCGGCAAGCGCGTTCGCGTAATGGCTGGCGTTTCGGGGATCGGCCAGATAACCGGCAATCAACTCGCCGCGCGAAGGTCCATCGGCCTGGGCGCTGGGGGTACGCACATTGGTGACCACGGCGGCATGGCCGTGCAGGTTGACCCCCATCCAGCTGCCACCCGAGCGCAGGTCGCGTCCGGCGATCACGTCGGCCTGTGGTTCCGGCCAGTGCTGCAGGGGGGCGGCCGGGCGTGCATGGAATTCATCGCGGTTGCCGGCCATCAGCAGGCGCCAGCGGGGATGGCATTTCCAGGCAAGGGCGACAAGGCACATGGCGCCAGTGTGCCGCGTCGCGCAGTTTCCAGCCATCCCAGGCTGAATGGTGGTGTAGTTGGCGGTCGCTTTTCACGCGATCTCTACAGTGCTGAATTTTATGAAAATCTTAAAATTTGAAATGAAACAGCCACTTGTGGATAAACCTTGAACAAGTCTCTAAACATCGCCGCAAACCATTGATGCGGCTGACGATTTTGTGTGTGGAAAGTTGTTGACAACCGGATGGCCACTGCTAAGGTGGGCATCAGAGGGAAAACCGGGTTTTTTGTGGTTTTTCGTGGTTCAATGATTTCCCCATACGCAAGCAGACGAACGGGTGCATTCGGGTGTTTCAGGGTGAGACGGCCATCACGGTTGACGACAAGGGACGCATGGCGGTGCCCACCGCCTACCGCGACCTGGTCGCGCGTGCCAGCGGCAACCGTCTTGTGCTGACCTACAACCCGTTCGAGGCCGGTTGCCTGTGGTTGTACGCAGAGCAGGAGTGGGAACGGGTGCGGGACGATGTGATGGCCAAACCCAATACCCAGCGCGTGGTGCGCACCCTGCAACAGAAACTTGTCGGTTCCGCTGCCCATCTGGAACTGGATGGCAACGGCCGCATCAGCCTTCCGTCGAGCCATCGCAGCGCGGTGGGCATTGAAAAGAAGGCGGTATTGATGGGAATGGGTGACAAGTTCGAATTGTGGAGCGAGCAAGCGCATCGCGCACTGATCCAGCAGACGTTGTCTGACGAGGATCTGGGCGATGGGCTGCTCGACCTGAAGTTGTGAGCCGGGGTGCCCGGGTGCGCGGTCAAGCGCAAGCCGGTCACCCTCCGGTGTCGCAGCCGCCGGCGGCTCATCTGCCGGTGCTGTACACCCAGGTCCTGCAGGGCCTGAGGGTGATCGAAGATGGTACGTATCTGGATGGCACGTTCGGTCGCGGCGGTCACGCCGGCGGCGTGCTGCGCCTGCTCGGTCCGAATGGACGCCTGCTGGTGATGGACAAGGATCCCGATGCTATCGCCGTGGCACAGCGCGATTTCGCGCCGGACCCGCGCGTGGCGATCTACCGTGGCAGCTTCGCCGATCTGTTGAACTGGGACGAAACCGCCGCCGGTCTGGACGGTGTGCTGTTCGATCTGGGCGTGTCCTCGCCGCAGCTGGACGTGGCCGAACGCGGTTTCAGCTTCGGCAAGGACGGTCCGCTGGACATGCGCATGGACCCCGATTCGGGCGAGAGCGCGGCGCAGTGGCTCAACCGCGCCGAAGAGCGCGAAATCGCCGATGTGCTGTTCAACTATGGCGATGAGCGGCAGAGCCGCCGCATCGCCCGTGCGATCGTGGCCCGCCGCGCGACTCAGCCGTTCAGCCGCACCGCCGAGCTGGCCGAGCTGATCGCCTCGGTGATGCCACGCGGCAAGGACAAGATCCACCCGGCCACGCGCAGCTTCCAGGCCATCCGCATCCACATCAACCGCGAATTGGCCGACCTCGAGTCCGGGCTGGAGGCGGCGATGGCGCGGCTCAAACCCGGTGGCCGGCTGGCGGTGATCAGCTTCCATTCGCTGGAAGACCGCATCGTCAAGCAGTTCATGAACCACCACGCCAAGGCGCCGCCGGCCAATCGCCGTCTGCCCGAAGCCAGTGTGTTCGTGCCGACGCTGGATCTGATCGGTGGTGCGATCAAGGCCGAGGACGACGAGCTGGCAGTCAATCCGCGCGCGCGCAGCGCGGTGCTGCGCGTGGCCGAAAAACGTGAGGTGGCCGCATGAGCCGCCTGCTGCTGATCGTGCTGCTGGCCTGCACCATCGCTTCGGCGATCGGGGTGGTGTTCATGCGCCACCGCCATCGGCAGCTGTTTGTGGAACTGTCGCGGCTGGAACACGCCCGCGACGAGCTCAACATCGAGTTCGGCCGTCTGCAGCTGGAGCAGGCCACGCTGGCCCAGGCCACGCGGGTGGACCAGGAGGCGCGTGGCCGTCTCGGCATGAAATTTCCGGAAGCCACCGACATCGTGGTGATCCGCCCATGAACCCGCCCGTGCGCAACCGCAATCGCAGCCAGTTCAACCTGCGTACCCGCATGTTGATGGTGGGCGCTGGCCTGGGTCTTTGCGCGGTGGCGCTGGTGGGCCGTGCGGCCTATGTGCAGCTGGTCAACAGCGAGTTCTACCAGCGCGAGGGCGAGGCGCGGTTCCTGCGCGAAGTGCCGATCGCCACCTCGCGCGGCATGATCACCGACCGCAATGGCGAGCCGGTGGCGGTGTCCACGCCGGTAGCCTCGATCTGGGTCAATCCGCAGGAGCTGCTGCGCGCGCCCGAACGCATCCCCGAGCTGGCGCAGGCGTTGTCGCTGTCGGCCGACGAGCTGACCTCCAAACTGACGCAGAAGGCCGACAAGGAATTCATGTACCTGCGCCGGCGCATGAATCCGGACGTGGCCGAGCAGGTGGTCGCGCGGAAGATTCCCGGCGTGTTCTCGCAGCGCGAGTTCCGTCGCTATTACCCGCAGGGTGAGGCGATGGCGCATGTGCTGGGGTTCACCAATATCGACGACCACGGCCAGGAAGGCCTGGAGCTGGCCTTCGACGAATGGTTGCGTGGCAAGCCCGGCGCCAAGAAGGTGATCCGCGACCGCAAGGGCGCGATCGTGGAGAGCATCGATCTGGTGCGCGCCGCCGAGCCGGGCAAGGACCTGACCCTGAGCATCGACCGCCGCATCCAGTTTTTGGCCATGCGCGAGCTGCGCAATGCGGTCACCCAGAACAAGGCGGCTGGCGGCTCGATCGTGGTCATGGATGTGGCCACCGGCGAAGTGCTGGCCATGGCCAACCTGCCCACCTACAACCCGAACTCGGTCGGCGGCGCGACCCCGGACACCCGGCGCAACCGGGCGGTGACGGATCTGGTCGAACCGGGCTCGACGATGAAGCCATTGACCATCGCCACCGCCTTGCAGAACCAGGTGGTGACACCCGATACGGTCATCGACACCAATCCGGGCTACATGTCGCTGGGCCGCTACACCATCCGGGACGTGCCGCGGAACAACGGCGTGCTCAACGTCACCGGCGTGATCACCCGCAGCTCCAATATCGGCGCGGCCAAGATCGCCGCGCAGATTCCGGACCAGGTGTTCTACAACTCGGTCCGTGCCTTTGGCTACGGCGCGGCACCGGGCAGTGGTTTCCCCGGCGAATCCTCCGGGCTGGTGCCGGTGCCGGGCAGCCCCGGCTGGTATGGCACCACCAAGACCACGATGTCCTACGGCTATGGCCTGAGTGTGACGCCGCTGCAGATCGCGCAGGCCTATTCGGCGCTGGCCAACGGCGGCCAGGTCATCACACCGACCTTCGTCAAAGGTCAGCGCAACGAGGCACGGCAGGTGCTGGATGCGAACGTGGCGCAGGAAGTGGTGCGGATGATGGAAACGGTGGTCACCAACGGCGGCGCCAAGCAGGCGGCGATCCTGGGCTACCACGTCGCCGGCAAGACCGGTACCGCGCGCAAGAACGGTCCACGCGGCTACGAGCGCGGGCACTACAACCTTCTGTTCGCCGGCGTGGTGCCGGCCACCGCACCGCGCTTTGCCGCGGTGATCGTGGTCAACGACCCACGCGGCGCGCTGCAATACGGTGGACTGGTGTCCGCCCCAGTATTCCACCATGTGATGGAGGGCACCCTGCGCTGATGGACGTGCCGCCGGACGACATCCAGTCGTGGCTGGCCGCGCAGGCCGCCGGCAAGGTCGGTGGCAAGCCGGGCAGCAGCGCCGTGCCCCTACCCATCCCGCAGGATGCCGCCGATACTCCCAACGCCACCGCCGAATTCGACGCCGCACTGCCCAGCGCCAGTGCCCAGGTACCTGCCACCACGGAGGTACGCCAGTGAGCCGCACCATAAAGCTGTCGCAGTTGTTGCCCGATCTGCCCCTGGCACAGGACCCGCAGATCAGCGGTCTGGTGCTGGATTCGCGCCATGTGCGCGCTGGCGATGCGTTTGTGGCCATTGCCGGTTTCGGCGCGCACGGGTTGGGTTTTGTCGAACAGGCCAGGGCCGCCGGTGCGGCCGCGATCCTGTTCGATCCACCGGCGCCGGCCGAACTGCCGGCCCCGGCCGATGCCATCGCCGTGCCCGACCTGCGTTCGCGCCTGGGCGCGATGGCCGACCAGTTCCACGGCCAGCCGTCGCGGGCGATGACGATGGTGGGTGTCACCGGCACCAATGGCAAAACCTCGACCGTGCAGCTGCTGGGCCAAGCCTGGCAGCTGCTGGGCATTGTCAGCGGTTCGATCGGCACGCTGGGCGTGGGCCTGTACGGTGATGTGGTGCCGACCGGCTTCACCACGCCACTGGTGTTGCAGATGCATGAAGTGCTGGCCCAGCTCCGCGATGACGGTGCCAGGGCGGTGGCGATGGAAGTCAGCTCGCATGCCCTGGACCAGGGCCGTGTGGATGCCGTGCATTTCGATGTGGCGGTGTTCACCAATCTCACCCGCGACCATCTGGATTACCACGGCAGCATGGAGCCTATGGCGCGGCCAAGGCCAAGCTGTTCCATCGTCCGGGCCTGAAGGCGGCGGTGATCAATCTGGACGACGCGTTCGGCCGCGAACTGATCAGCACCTTGGCGACCGGCGTGCAGGCCATTGGCCTGAGCTCGACCGGCCAGACCGGTGCCACGGTCTGTGCCGAAAACCTTGTGCTGGACGGGCAGGGGCTGGGCTTCGATCTGCTCATCGGCAATGAACGCCATGCGCTGCGCTCGCCGCTGCTGGGCCGCTTCAACGTCGACAACCTGCTGGCGGTGGCCGGTGCGCTGCATGGTCTGGGCCAGCCGGCGGCGACCATCGCCCGCGTGTTGGGCCAGCTGCAGCCGATCCATGGCCGCATGAACCGCCTCGGCAGCCAGGGCGAGCCGACCGTGGTCATCGACTATGCCCACACCCCCGATGCGCTGGAACAGGCGCTGCGCAGCCTGCATGGCCATCTCGATGGCCGCCTGCTGTGCGTGTTCGGTTGCGGTGGCGAGCGTGATACCGGCAAGCGGCCGCAGATGGCGGCCATTGCCGAGGAACTGGCCGACGTGGTGTTCGTCACCGACGACAATCCACGCGGCGAAGATGGCGACGTGATCGTCGCCGACATCATGGCCGGGTTCGCCGTGCACGGAGGCACAAGTGGTGCGGTCGCAGGACGCGAAGGAGCACCACGCCTTGCCGAGATCAACGTGGTGCGCGATCGCGCCCGCGCCATCGGCGCCGCGGTCGCGCAGGCCGG
>NZ_BAZI01000110.1 GCF_001310775.1 Stenotrophomonas pictorum JCM 9942 | reverse complement strand
GCTCAGGCCGGGCAACCGGCCGGGCATGAAAAAGGCGGGCATCTGCCGCCTTGGCGCTGGAGCCGGAAGGGCGCGTGGTCAGCGCAGCGCGCGCGGGTTGGCCAGCGCCTCGCTGTACTGCTTGAACTCGGGTATATGTTCGGCCAGATCGGCCGGGAACGGTTCCTGCCCCGGCGGGATCACGATCGGCAGGGTGCGCTCGCCCGGCTTGCTGGCCGGCGTGGCGTCCACCAGTGTGTTCTGGCGCAGGATCTGCAGTTTGACGAAACCGGTCTGCAGGATCTGCTGTTGTTCGGGCATCAGCGGGATGGCGATGTCATCCACGCGCAAGCCGCCATCGGGCTGGATGTCGAGATTGGGATAGGGGGCGCGACGCAACGCGATACGGTCATCGGTCACTTCCATCTTCGGTTTGCTGCGCTCGACGCGGTGCGCAGCGTATTCGGCGCGGTCGCCACAAGCGGAGAGCAGGGAAACCATGGCCGCCAGGGCCAACAACAGCAGCTTGTTCATGAGAGGGCAAGGCGTGGGGCAGGGGGCGGCAGTTTACCGCCCCGCTGCCAATGCGGCTTACGGAGCTGAGAACTCACCGTTACTGCGGCAATCGTCGATATCGCTCTGGTCCATCTTCGCGTACGGGGCGAACTGGGGTACGGCGGCGGCCAGCTTCTGCTGGGTGGCCATCAGTGCGGGCAACTGGTCGCAGATCAGCTGCGCCTGCTGTTTCAGCTTGTCGGCTTCGGCATTGATCCGGGCTTCGACCTGTCCACTATTGCCGCTGAAAATGCCCTTGATCGCTTCCCCGGCGGCATTGACGCCGAGGTTGGCGCCGGCTATGCCGACATCGATACCGGCTTCGGCCACTTTGACCATCTGCGCGCGGTACTGCATCACCAGTGCCTGCTGCCCGGCATCGAGCGGTACGGCAGTACCGTTGATCAGCAGCTCGCCGCTGGGCGAGATCTCGACCTTGGCGCCGCCGTCCTTGGAAATGCTGATGTTGCCTTCGGCCAGCTTCTTGCGGGCTTCATCGGTAGCAGCGCGGACCTTCTGGCCAAGCGCTGTATCGGTGCCCGGAGCACCGGTCTGGGGGCGTTCACCGCAGGCGGCCAGCGGCAGGGCCAGAACCAGGGCGAACAGGGGGGCGACAGGAATTTTCATGAGGTGCTTTCCGTTGCGGTTGGGAATGTCAGCGTTTTTTTGGCAGATCGACCGTGCCAGAAACGCCACTGTGACGGATCGAACCGCTGCCCACGCGTTGCACGCGCAGGCTGGCGGCGTTGTGGACGTCAGCATCGCCCGAGCCGATCGCGCCCAGCTGACGCCGCCGCGGGTGTCACGTACCTCGATATCGCCCGAGCCAAGGCTTTCGATGGTCACCGCGCCCTGTACGCCGCGCAGCTCCAGGTCGCCCGAGCCGATGCTTCCGACCCGTGCATCGCCGCGGACGCCGTGGATCCGGGCGTCACCCGAGCCCAGTGACAGCAGGTACAGGGCGCCGACGTTGTCGAACTGGATATCACCGGAGCCGACCGCCGCGGTGGCCAGGCCCTTGATGTCGCGGGCGCTGACATCGCCGGAGCCGACATCGGCGCTCATCGAGCGCGCGCCGGCCAACGTGGCGTCACCCGAGCCGACCTTGAGCTGTACCAGGATGTTGTCCGGCACGGTGCCGGTCAGGTCCAGATAGGCGTAGGTGCTGCCGCTGAAGTTGATATTCAGGCCCTGGCTTTCGCGCTTGAGGGTGACCACCAGCTTGTCGCCCACCCTGCGCTGGGTCAGCGACAGCTGACCCAGCAGATCCTGGGTCGAGGCGCAGGCGCGACCGCTCAGCGCGGCGCTGGCGCCGGGGCTGGCCTGCAGCTTCAAGTCGTGGCTGTTGACTTCAAATACCACGCTTTGGCGCCGGCCAGCTCCAGCTCCAAGGCCTGTGGCTGGCTGAACTTGCAGTGCTCCCCGGCAATGGCGCTGGCGGGCAGCAGGGCCAGGGCGAACAGGAGGGGTTTGATGTTCATCTCGGTTCCTTGCGATGGCGGAAGGCGGTTCAGATGTCGTCGCGGCGCTGGCGCAGCCAGATCGCCAGAACGATGAAGCGATGCCGACAACGGCGCCAATCCACAGCTGCGGGCTGACCAGCGTCGTGAACTGGTCGGCTGGAGTAAGGCCATGTAGCACCGATTGCAGCGATTGCCCGCCGTTGAGGTCAGCCTTGTAGGCCATCTCGATACCCGGTACGGTGCCCAGCAGCAGGCGGCCGACCACATGGGCCCAGAACCAGCCGGCATTCATGTCAAACAGCTTCATCAGGCCGAACCAGCTGACCACCACGCCGGCGAACACCGGCAACATCACCGCCCACAGGAACGGCTTGCTCTTGGCCCAGGACGAACAGAGCAGCAGCCAGCCAGCGGTAGGCAGCGCCCAAAGTGCATAGACCGGGATCCAGGCGAACATGCCACCGATGAGGGTCAGCGGGCTGGCTGGCCCCCAGATCAGGGTCATCGGGCTGCCGCCATGGGCCAGCGCCACCAAGCTGATCATCAGCAGGAAGCCCAGCATGGTGAGGATGCCAGCGATCACCGCCAACACCGGTGCCACGACCAGCGCGCTGAACAGCTTGGAGAGTACGGTCTGTGTATCGGACAGTGGCATCGACTTCCAGAAAAGCACACTGCGATCGCGGCGGTCGTCGTACAGCGCGCCCAGACAGTAGAAGAACACCACGAAGCCGAGCACGATAAACGGCCACGCCGAGCTGAGCACCAGGGTGAAGTTCATGCCTTCGGCCCACTTGGTCATGTCGGCGGGCGACATCTGTGTGGTCAGCAGCTTCAGGTCCAGACCATTGACGTTCACGCCATTGATATGGAGATCGCCATTGTCCGCGGCGCGGTTGGCCGCCCACAGTCCGGCGACGATCGCCATCAGCGACAGCAGCAGGGACACACCGCCGGCAATCAGCGGCGCCCACAGGAAGCCGCCGCGGTTTTCCCAGTATTCGCGCTTGAGCAGCCACTTGAACTTGCCCAGCGGGGTGATGTGGTGAACGGCGTTCATGCGTAGGTTCCCTTCATGATGGCCACGAACAGGTCGGCCAGGCCCGGGTTGCGGGTTTCGCCCAGGGCGGTGACACGGCTGCGCTCGACGTTGTCATACAGCAGCACGGTTTTGCCGAACGGCAGGGCGCGCTCGTCGATCGGGCCCAGTGCGCGGGCGGCCTCCAGCGTGTCGGCCGAGGCCAGCAGCTCGGTGTAGCGCCCGGCCATCGATTCCATGTCGGCGGCGAGCACGATCCTGCCATCGCGGATGAACAGCACGTCGGTGAGGATGTGTTCGATCTCCTCCACCTGGTGGGTGGTGATGATGATCGTCTTCTGCTCGTCGAAATAATCTTCCAGCAGGCGCTGGTAGAACTCCTTGCGGTACAGGATGTCCAGACCCAGGGTCGGTTCGTCCAGCACCAGCACCTTGGCGTCGATGGCCATCACCAGCGCCAGGTGCAACTGCACCACCATGCCTTTGGACAGCTCGCGCACCCGCTGCCTGGGCTGCAGTTTGGTGTTGGCCAGAAAGCGCTCGCAGCGGGCGCGGTCAAAGCGCGGATGCACGCCGGCGACGAAGTCGATGGCTTCCCTGACCCGGATCCAGCGCGGCAGCACGGCCACGTCGGCGATGAAGCAGACATCGTTCATCAGCGCGTTGCGCTGGGTGCGCGGGTCCATGCCCAGCACGCGCAGTTCGCCTTCGAACGGGGTCAGCCCGAGCAGGGCCTTCAGCGCCGTGGTCTTGCCGGCGCCGTTGGGGCCGATCAGGCCGACGATGCGGCCCGGTTCGATGGAGAAGCTAGCGTTGTCCAGTGCCGGCTTCTTCTTGTAGGCCTTGCGCAGGCCGGTGGCGGAAACGACCGGTTCAGTAACGGCATTCATAGCGTGGTCCCCGATGGCAGCAGATCTTCCAAGGTCAGCCCCAGACGCTGGATACGCTCCAGGACCGCGGGCCATTCGTCTTTGAGAAAACGTTCGCGCTCGTTGCCACGCAGCTTCAGCGCGGCTTCCTCGGTCATGAACATGCCCAGGCCACGGCGCTTCTCGACCAGGTTCTCGTCGGCCAACTCCTGGTAGGCACGCGATACCGTGATCGGGTTGAGCTGGTATTCGGCCGCCACCTGGCGTACCGAGGGCAGGGCATCGCCCGGCTTGAGCAGCCCGTCCAGCATCATCGCGATCACGCGATCCTTCAACTGGCGGTAGATGGGAGCACCATCGCTCCACTGGATATCAGTCATGAGTCAGCTCCGCGGGTTCAGCGACTGTGCGAAGGAGAAGTAGGGCAGTGACAGGCTGGTTCGCATCCGCCTGACCGGCCGCTTCGCTTTGGGAAGGTCATTCGCATCCTGCTCATCACCGGCCGCCTCGGCTGCATAATCCCGGACGTTGGTACGGCCGGTTTCAGGCGCCGCCGAGCAGCCGAGCAACAACAGGGTGCCCGTGGCCATCACTGCCTGGAGTACGTGCCTGCTGCGTTTGATGCTCATCTCGGCTCCCTGTGTAGGGTGGCTGGTGTTGTATGCAACTATAACACCGACACGGCGCCGCGCAACTGTTCTGTCACTAAAATTACGGCCGATACGTATCCATCAGTGCCGATTGCCCAGGAGAAGGATTTTGAAAATTCGCAAAAAGCTGATTTCAATGGTTTTTATGGCGTCGCTTGGCGGTGCGGCGAGTGCCGTTGCCGGGCCGCTGCTGGACCGCGACTACCGCCTGTTGGCGGGAAACAGCGAGGTGAACCTGAATCGGACCTATGGCGGCAAGGTGCTGTTGATCGTCAACACCGCCTCCAAATGCGGCTTCACTCCGCAGTACGAAGGACTGGAGGCGCTGCAGCAGGAGCTGTCGGGGCAGGGATTTGCGGTGCTGGGTTTCCCCTCCAACGACTTCAAGGGTCAGGAACCGGGCACCGAGGCGCAGATCCAGGAGTTCTGCACGCTGACCTATGGCGTGAAATTCCCGATGTTCCAGAAGGTGCATGTGGTCGGCCCGGAAGCTACGCCGCTGTACCGGGACCTGACCCGCGCCACCGGCGTGGCGCCGGGCTGGAATTTCCACAAGTATCTGGTGTCGCGCGACGGGCGGGTGGTCGCCCAGTTCCCGAGCAAGGTGCGCCCGGATGATCCGGCGCTGCGTGCGGCGATCGAACGCGAGCTGGCGGCACCCGTGCCGCGGCGTTGAGGCGCCTCGACATATCCAGCGTGCGTGCGACAATGTCGCCCCTTGCGCCGACCGCGGCGTTTGTTCACTTCCAGGAAAGCAGCGAATGAAGATGGGAAAGCGCGGCGCCGTGGCGTCGCTTCTGATTCTGGCGATGGCGGCACCGGGTGTCGTGATGTCGCAACAACCTGCCGCCCCGGCGGCTACCAAGGAGAAGTCTGTTTTGACCTCGGATCGTGAAAAAGTCGGTTACGCCATCGGCATCGACGTTGCCAGCTCGTTTGAGCCCATCGCTTCGGAAGTCGACATTGCGGCACTGCGTCGTGGCATCGAGAACGCATTTGCCGGCGGCCAGCCGCTGCTCTCGCAGGAAGAGGCCCAGCAGACCGACCAGGCGCTGCGCACCGTGATGATGGCCCGTTCCGGCCAGCAGGTGCCGGGTATGGCGCCGGGCAGCCAGCCGCCGTCGGTGGACAAGGAAAAAGTCGGCCTGATGCTGGGCAGCTATGCGGTGGGCCCGTCGCTGGCGCCGATCCAGAAGGAAATCGACCTGGACTCGGTGTTCCAGGCCATCACCACCGTGTTCAGCAAGGGCACGCCGCTGATGGACCGCCAGCAGGCGCAGGCCATGCTGCAGGCTTTCAGCACTGCCAAGCAGGCCGCTTCGGCCGGCAAGAACCGTGAAGAAGGCAATGCCTTCCTCGCCAAGAACAAGACCCAGCCGGGCGTGGTGACCACCGCCTCGGGCCTGCAGTACCAGGTGATCCGCCCGGGCAGCGGCGAGCGTCCGGTCCCGACCAGCCGCGTGCGCGTGAACTACGAAGGCAAGCTGCTGGACGGCACCGTGTTCGACAGCAGCTACCAGCGTGGCGAGCCGGTGGATTTCGGCCTGAACCAGGTCATCAAGGGCTGGACCGAAGGCGTGTCGCTGATGCCGGTCGGTGCCAAGTACCGTTTCTGGATCCCGTCGGAGCTGGCTTACGGCAGCGCCGGTACCCCGGGTGGCCCGATCGGTCCTGACGCGGCGTTGACGTTTGACGTGGAACTGCTGGGTATTCTGCAGTAACACAGCCACGGAGTTCCCGCTGCCATGCGCGTCGCGATGTTCGGTACAGGCTATGTCGGTCTCGTCACCGGAGCCTGTCTGGCCGAGGTCGGTCATGACGTGGTCTGTGTCGATATCGACCAGGCCAAGATCGATGGTCTGAACCGTGGCGTCATCCCGATCTACGAACCGGGATTGGCGCCACTGGTGCAGGCCAACCACGCCGCCGGGCGGCTGGCCTTCACCACCGAAGCGGCCGGCGCCATCGCCCATGCTCAGGTGATCTTCATTGCAGTCGGCACCCCGCCCGATGAGGACGGCAGTGCCGACCTGCAATATGTGCTGGCCGTGGCCCGCACGATCGGTCGCCACCTGGACCATCCGGCAGTGGTGGTCAACAAGTCGACGGTGCCGGTCGGTACCGCCGACAAGGTCCGCGCGGTGATCGCCGAGGAGTTTTCCGCCCGCGGCGCCCGGGTCGCCTTTGATGTGGTCTCCAACCCGGAGTTCCTCAAGGAAGGCGATGCGGTGGCCGACTGCCTGCGGCCGGACCGGATCATCATCGGTGCGGACGATGCGCGCGCGGTGACCGTCCTGCGCCGTCTGTATGCCCCGTTCAACCGCAAGCGCGACCGTGTGGTGGAGATGGATGTGCGTTCGGCCGAGCTGACCAAGTACGCGGCCAACGCGATGCTGGCGACCAAGATCAGCTTCATGAATGAGATCGCCAATATCGCCGAGCGCGTGGGGGCGGATATCGAACAGGTCCGCCAGGGCATCGGTTCGGACCCGCGCATCGGCTGGCACTTCATCTATCCCGGCGCCGGTTACGGCGGCTCCTGCTTTCCCAAGGATGTGCAGGCGCTGGCGCGCACCGCCGCCCAGCACGGGCATACGCCCCGGCTGCTGGAGGCGGTGGAAGCGGTCAACGAGGCGCAGAAGGGCCACCTGTTCACCCTGATCCAGCGCCATTACGACCGGGGCGAGGATGAAGGCGTGCGGGGCAAGACGTTTGCGGTATGGGGCCTGGCGTTCAAGCCCAATACCGATGACATGCGCGCCGCCCCCAGCCGGCGGCTGCTGGCGCAGTTGTGGGAGGCCGGCGCGCGGGTGCGAGCCTATGATCCCGAGGCGATGGGCGAAGCCCGTCGTGTTTTCGGTGAGCGCAAGGATCTGATGTTGTGCGAGTCCGCGTTCGAGGCACTGGAAGGTGCCGACGCGCTGATCGTGGTCACCGAGTGGAAGCAGTTCCGCAGCCCCGATTTTGTCCGTCTGCGCGAGGCGCTCGGGGATGCGGTGGTGTTCGATGGGCGCAATCTGTACGACCCGCAGGAAATAGAGGCCGCAGGCCTCGCTTATTACGGCATTGGCCGAGGACGTTCCCTGCATGCATGAGTTTTCCCCGAACGAGCGCGAACAAGCGCTCGAAGCCCGTCTGGTTGAGCTGGAAATGCGGGTCTCCTTCCAGGAGCAGGCACTGGCCGAAATGAGCGAAGCCCTGGCCGATGCCCGCATGCAGGGCTCGCGCAACGCCGACCTGCTGCGGCACCTGCTGGACGATCTGGGCAAGGTGCGTACCGCGCTCTATGCCGATGCCGCCGACGAACCACCGCCCCCGCATTACTGACGGTTACCTATGAGCGACACACTCCGCGACCAGCTCCTCGGGCTGGGCTTCAAATCTGCGCCCAAGCCGGAGCGCAAACCCGATCAACGCCGCGATGGCCGTCCGCACGGCAAGTCGGGCGGTCGTCCGTCTGCCGCTGCCGGCGCTCCCAAAGCA
>NZ_BAZI01000109.1 GCF_001310775.1 Stenotrophomonas pictorum JCM 9942 | reverse complement strand
CCCGCGCCTGTCATGCCGGCCATGCCCAAAGCCCTGCCCGCGCCGGCGATGCCGGCGGCACCGACGATGCCGTCCGCTCCTCCCGCGGCACCAGTGAAGACGCAGGGCGTGCTCCATCTCTCCAGCCAACCCCGCAGTGATGGCTATGTACTGCTGAAGGGGGACTACAACGTGATGAATGGTTCGGTCGCGGATCTACGCCACGCACAGCAGCTGGACGACGGCAACGGCGTGCTCTGGCTGCGCCGCGACGGCAAGCAGTACGTGGTCCGTGACGCCGCCACGCTGACACGCTTCCAGCAGCTGTATGCGGAGACCGCGCGCCTGGGTGAGGCACAGGGCCAGCTGGGTGAACAGCAAGGCAAGCTGGGCGAGCGGCAAGGGGAAATCGGTGCACGCATGGGCGAAATCGGCGCGCGTATCGGTGCCCTGGCCGCGCAACATGCCCAGCTGGCGCTACGCAGCGATGACAGCACCGAGGCCATACGCAGCGCCGTCGAAGCGGCCCGTCGCAAGGCCGAGCAGGCCCGTGCCGAGCTAGACACCCCGGCGCTGCGTGAGGAAATGCAACGTCTTGCCCGACAGCAGGCGGCGCTGGGCACGCGACAGGCTGCACTGGGCAAGCAGCAGGCCGCAGCCAGTGCCCGCGCCGAGCGCGAGGCCGAGCAGTTGATCCAGCACGTCATCCGCGAGGGCCTGGCCAAACCGGTCAGCGGCTGACCGGCCGATCATGCCCCGGGCCGCGCAACATTGCTGCGCGGCCCTTCTGTTTTCGGCAAAAGTGGAAGCGGGTCACGGTAAAGGGGTGTCTGGTCTGCGAGTCTTCGGCAACAGTCGTTTGTGCCGGCGTGCTGTGAACTCGCCGAATTCCATCTGCGGCACAATCGGCTCCACTTACGTGTCATGGAGGACCGATGAAGCCGATTTCTCTATCCGTTATGGCACTGTTCCTGGCCGGTATCGGCACCGCATGCGGAGCACGTTCGATGTCTGACCCGATCGCATCCAATCCTTACGCGGATGTAAAACACAGGGCGCCGCCGCAGCCCGAACTCAAGCGCAACCCCACGCCCACCCCGTACGAAATCACGGTGACTTTGAAAGACGCGCCGGGGCCATTCGCCTCGATCAAAGGCTTCATGCAGTACGAGACGAAACTGGCCGATCCCTGTCTGCCGGATCTGGGGGGCATGGCCGGTACGCGGATGCGGATCAAGGAAAACGTGCCGTTCGAACTGCAACAGGTCAATGTCGATACCTATCGTGGTGTGATCTATACCGATCTGTTCGAGGACCACGATTACTTTGGTCTGGGGAGCTGCCATGTGGGCCTTGTAGCAGCAAGGGTGGAGTTGCGGCCAACCGGAGCGACGACCGAAAGCGCATTTGTTGAATACCTGTCGCTGGATGAAATCCAGAAGCAGACTCCCATGCATTCGGGATTTCTGAAGCGTCAGTATCCCGCAGGGACGTTCGGTGGCGCATCTGTTCCTTCATTCCGGGAAGGAACCCAGATGCGCGCCAGAGTGGATGGGAAAGACCTCTTCGGCATCGAGCTTGTTGCCCATAAGCGGAACTGACCGGGCATGGACACGACCATCAATTCCAGGTTGGCCGTAGATGTGTATGAGGCGGCGAAGCCGCGTCAAGAAGAAGAATGGTTTGATCTTGATGGACACAGGATCAAGGTTGTCAGGCGCTTCGATGATGAATCCGGCTATCAGGGAGTTCTGTATGAAAGCCTGCAGACCGGTGAGCTGATCCTTGCCCACCGCGGCACCGAGTTCGACAAGCAACTGGTCAAGGATGGTCTTATCGCCGACGGTGGAATGGTGATGTTTGGAGCGAACAGCCAGGCCAAAGCTGCGATGAACGCAACAGAGTTCGCGTTGGAATATGCGAAGAACAATGCTGAAGCCTGTGGAGCAATGCCACTCTCAGTTGTTGGTCATTCTCTTGGTGGAACGCTGGCGCAGATCACCGCTTACCGCTATGGCCTGCGCGGTGAGACCTTCAACGCCTATGGTGCTGCAGGTCTGACCGCCGACCTGCATGAAGGGGGCAGCCAGATCATCAACCATGTGCGTGCGACCGACTTTGTGAGCGCTGCGAGTCGGCATGTCGGCGAAGTCCGTGTTTACGCCGCACAGAAGGATATTCAAGCATTGGAGTTGGCTGGGTACGCCAACGATGACCGTCGTTTCACTGATCTACGCAATCCGCTGGCCGTAGTGGCTGGCGTTGGCGTCGAGGCGCACTACAGCCGCAACTTCCTCGCGGACAATGATCTCGGTATCGGCGGCTCGATCACCGGTGCTGAGAATGCCGCCCGCTACGAACAGTACAAGCCGATGATCGATAAGTACCGCGCGGACGTGGCCACGCTCCACAACACACTGGCGCTGCCACGGAACGTTGTCGACGGTGTCGTTGACCGGGCCCGCAACGTGTTCGCCGGACGTGACATGCAGGAACAGCCCGCGGCATTGCGACAGACCGGCTGTGCATTGCCTGCATCCGTTGATGCCCGCGATCCTGCACACCCGGATCACGGGCTCTACGTGCAGATCCAGCAGGGCATGAGGGCGGTGGATGCCATTCTTGACCGGGTCCCGGACGCAGCGACAGATCGCGCCAGTGCGCGACTGTTCGCGGAGGCCAAGGCCGGTGGCATCACCCGTGCCGACCATGTGCTGATGAGCCCGGGAGGCGCTGCCCCTGTCGCAGGTCCCAACCTGTTTGTTGTCCAGGGCGCGTTGAATGACCCGGCGCACCTGCGCGTGCAGGTGAGTTCATCCGAAGCCGTGGCCACTGCCGTGGAGCAGTCTTTTGAGCGTGCTGCGCTCTTTGAAAAGCGGCAGGCCGCTTCGCCTTCGCAACAGATGCAACAACAGGAACAGGGCGCACCCCGTCTTTCGATGTGAGGGCGCGCGCTTGCCGATAGCACGGCGGGTGCGCGCCGATTCACTATTTCATCGCCTCTATCGCTGTCCGGCGGTGCGTCTCAACGGTGTAGTCCACAGGAACACCTGCACCCCCCCGACTTTTCGGATGCCGATGTCGAAAGCGTCTGGTTCCGATTCCGCAAAGGCGTTCTGCTTTCGTCCCGTTTGGATCAACGTGCCCGTCATGGAGGACTGATGAAATCGATACTTCGCATCCTTGGGGCGCTGCTGCTGAGCAGTGTGTTTACGGCATGCGGCGTTGGCTCTTTCACCTCAGGTGCCTACGCGGATGTGAGGCATAGAGCGCCGCCGCAGCCCGAACTCAAGCGCAACCCCACTCCCACCGCGTACGAACTGACGGTGACGCTGAAAGACGCGCCGGGTCCATTCGCCTCGATCAAAGGCTTCATGCAGTACGAGACGAAACTGGCCGACCCGTGTCTGCCGGATCTGGGGGGCATGGCCGGTACGCGGATGCGGATCAAGGAGAACGTGCCGTTCGAACTGCAACAGGTCGATGCCGATACCTATCGCGGTGTGATCTATACCGACCTGTTCGAGGACCACGATTACTTTGGTCTTGGTCCATGTCGCGTCGGCTTTGTCGAGGCGCGAATAGATCTAAATCCAGATGGCGGCAGTACTTCGACGCGTTTCATTGGTGGTGTCGATGGTGGCGAGATTGAAACGGAAAGCGCTGTTGACGTCTATTTCCCCCGTAGGCAATACGGTCGAAATGATATGGATGGCGTGGGTGTGCCGGGTATGCGGCCGGGAACCCCTTTTCATGAACGCTGGAAAGCTGAAGATCTGTTTTCCGTGGAGATGTCAGTCCTGAGGAAGCCATGAGTCCCTCAACGGATGCGATGGCCGTAATTGCCGTCGACAGCTACGTTGACCCACGCAGCCGTGGCGATGATGAGACGATCAAGATCGATGGACATGGGTTCCACGCGATCAACCACTTCAATAACCCGGCTGGATATCAGGTAGCCGACTATCAGGACGAGGTGACGGGCCAGCTGGTTGTCATCCATAGCTGTACGGCCTGCGACAAGTCACTTATCGAGGAGTGAGCACCGCTCCCGATACGATTCCCGCGAGCAACGAGAGGTAACGGTAAGAAGCGATGCGGGCAACGGAGTACGTCCTCAAGACACCGCTGCGGCAGATGATCCGGCAGCTTCCAGTTCATGCCGACTTTCGTCGTTGCGCTGCTCCTCGACCAGCCGCAGGAACAGCTGCGCCAGCGTCACCACATCCTGATGGTTGTGCTCACCGACACGGCGCAGGTTGCGGGCGCTGCCGCCGCGCAGATAGCCCAGCCACGCCGCCGGGGCTTCGGAGCCGGGCAGGTCATCCTCGCGGGCGATCTGCAGCAGCTGCCGTTCGATGGTGCCCAGCCTGCAGTTCTCCCAGGTGCCGCGATAACGGCGGCGGGTCGGGAACAGCAGGTCCACATGGTCCAACGCCGAAATGGGATCGCCACGCCGTGCCAGCCGGTAGCGCGTCTTCAGCAGCGGCGCGTCGTAGCAGCGGCCGTTGTAGCTGGACAGCACGGTGGACGGCGCCAGCCAGCTGGCGAACAGCTCCAGCATCGCGCTCTCGGCGGCCATCGTGGCCATCAGCAGCTGGCGCACACGCAGGCCTTCACCACGCGCGGCATCACGATGCCAGTCGGCGACGCCGACCATGAAGGCGCGGGTGCCGGTGCCGCCGGCCAGACCGGTGGTTTCGGTATCGAAGAACAGCAGATCGTGCGGGGCCACCGCCTCATCGGGGCGCTTGCTGAAAGCCAGCGACAGCGGCTGCGCGGGAATTGGCTGGGGCAGAAAGGCTTCGATCAGATGCAGGCCGGGCGCGATCTCGCTGCCGGGCAATTCGCGATCAACGGGGCCCGCAGGTTCGGCGCGCAACGGAGCGCCGGCAGCCCGCTTGCGGGTGGCGAGCAGGCGCCGCAACACGTCGCCATCCTGCGGCCGGCGCACAGCTGGCCGCGTGGAAGTTGCGGCAGGCGCACGCGGTGCCGCGACCGCTTTGTGCTGGATCTGCTCGACCCAGCCGAACACCGAGGTTTCGCGCGGCGCCGGTGGATGTTGTTGCGCGCGCGCTGTCGTATCGCCGTGCGCGGGCAATGGCGGTGTGGCGACATCTGCGATGGGGGAGGCGGTGGCGTTTTCCGCGGTCGATGTCGGCGACGTCGCTACCGTCGCCGCGTCTGCAATCGTCCCATCGCTGTCTGGTTGCGAAGAACCTCGCGCGTCCCTTGTCGTCGCTGAAAAAGCGGAAGCGGGTGACGTCGCTGCATCCACCACCAATGCGGAAGACGGCGCAAGCGCTGCCTTGTCCACATGCCCGGCCTGTTTCCGCAGCGCTTTGAGCTTGTCCAGGCTGATGCTCATGGCAGCAGGTCGAGCGCCTCGTCCACGTCATCGACCATCACGGCGGGCACCTGATCGCAGCGCTCGGCCGACAGCAGCGCCAGTACCCGCAGCGCCAGCGAACGCGGCGTGACGTCGTTGTTGTCCTCCTGCGCGGCCAGCACCGGACCGACACAGGCCGGGCAGCCGGCGCTGCAGTCGCAACGCTCGACCAGTTCCAACGCGCGCTGTACCAGCTCGTCCTGACGCTGCCACAGCGGCTCGCTCAGGCCCACGCCGCCGGGGAAGTTGTCGTACAGGTACACCGTCGGCACGAAACTCTGCATCAGTTCCACCGTGGTCTCGCCGGCGTCGTTGCCACGCAGCTGCCCGCGGCCGGTCTGGTCGGCGATTGCAAACCAGGCGCCATCGCCGCTGCCCACCGCCTTCTGCAGGTCGCGCGCATCGGCCATCACCGCCACCGTGGCGACGATGTGCAGCGCATAGGCCGCGCCGAGGAAACCATCCAGCGCGTCCTGCTTCTGCGCGAAGCTGCGCAGCAAGGTCGCCTGCGGCAACTGCCACCACACCGCGGTGGTATGCAGTTCCTGGTCGGGCAGGTTGACCGGGCCGTAGCCGATGTTCTCGTGCGTGTAGTAGCGGATCTTCTTGTAGCCGGCCACGCGCCGCACGACATGCACCTCGCCATGGTGCGAATCGCCGCGACCGGCGCCGTTGCCGTCGAAGCGGTCCAGCACCTTGAGCTTGGTGAAGTCGATGCTGTCGGTGTAGTAGTCCACGTGCGTGCGGGTGACGTAGGCCTTGCGCCCGTCCCAGTCCAGCCGCTCCACCTGGTAGGGCGTGCTCTGCACCATGTGGATCGCGCCTTCGTACAGGGTCAGCGCGGCGGCGGAATAGTCCACCTCGGCGATGATCTGCTGCTTGCCGTCGCTGCGGTCCACCACCACGAAGTTGCCATCGGCCACCGCGCGCAGGCTCACCGCGTTGGCGGGGTAGCTGTCGGCGATCCACTCCCAGCGGTCGCCTTCCTGGTGCACCACTTCGGTCTCGGCCAGCGCCTGCAGGAACACCAGCGGGTCGATCGGCCCGAACGGCTCGCCGGCCAGGAACGGCAGTTCGAAGGCGGCGCAGCGGATGTGGTCGAACAGGATCAGCGGCTGGTCCGGCGAGATGCGTGCGTGTTCGGGCGTGGCATTGGCGAAGAAATCCGGATGTCGCACCACGTACTGGTCCAGCGGCTGGCTGCTGGCCACCATCACGCCCAGCGCCGCCTGCTGACGCCGACCTGCGCGGCCGAAGCGCTGCCAGGTGGCGGCGACGCTGCCCGGGTAGCCGTTGAGGATGACCACATCCAGCGCACCGATATCCACGCCCAGCTCCAGCGCCGAGGTGCTGACGATGCCGTCGATGCTGCCCGCGCGCATCGCCCGTTCCACCTCGCGCCGTTCGGTCGGCAGGTAGCCGCCGCGGTAGGCGCGGATGCGGGCCGGCTTGCGCGGGTCGTTGTCAAAGATGTCCTTCAGGTACTTGGTCAGCACCTCGACCATCAAGCGCGTCTGTGCGAACACCAGCGTCTTCAGGCCGCTTTTGATCGCGATGCGGGCGATGCGGTTGGCCTGCGAGCGGGCGGAGGCGCGCAGGCCCAGATCGGCGTTGATCACCGGCGGGTTCCACAGCAGCACGTGCTTGGGTCCGCTCGGCGCGCCGGACTCGGTGATCGCATGCACCTTCTCTTCCACCAGCGCCTCGGCATGCGCATGCGGGTTGCCGATGGTGGCCGAGCACAGGATGAACTGCGGTTGCACGCCGTAGAACGCGCAGATGCGCTTGAGCCGGCGCAGCACATTGGTGACATGGCTGCCGAACACACCGCGATAGGTGTGGATCTCGTCGATCACCACATAGCGCAGGTTCTCGAAGAACTGCGCCCACTTGGTGTGATGCGGCAGGATCGCCTGGTGCAGCATGTCCGGGTTGCTGACCACGATATCGCCATGCAAACGGATCGCCTGCCGCGCATCGCCGGGCGTATCACCGTCGAAGGTGAAGGCCTTGACCCCAAGATCGCCGGCCCGGTTGAGCTCCAGCAGCTCGGCCACCTGGTCCTGCGCCAGCGCCTTGGTCGGGAACAGGTACAAGGCCTTGGCATTGCCCTGCATCGCCGCGCTTACCACCGGCAGCGTGTAGCACAGCGATTTGCCAGAGGCGGTCGGGGTGACGATGGCAACGTGCTCGCCGCGCTGGCTGGCGTCCCAGGCCTGCGCCTGGTGCGAGTACAGCTGCTCGATGCCGCGCGCCTTCAATGCGGCTTTCAGCGCCTCCGGCACGTCATCGGGAATCGGCGCGTAACTGCCTTCGCGGCCGGGAAGGGTGAAGCTGCCGGTCACCCGGTCCTTGTAGCGCCGGGCCAAGCGCTGGCCCAGCAGCGAGCCGTCACGCGAAGGCAGGCCATCGGTGGTTGCCAGCGCCCGTTCGCTGGCTTCGGTGCGGGGAGCGAGGGAGAACGCCATGCACGCAACTGCCGGTCAAAGGAGCGGCATGGAAGCACACCCCGATCTCAGCGTGTGAGACGGATTTGTTTTCTACGCTGAACAGGGCCGGGCATCCACCAACAAAATCTGAAGCCGCGCCGCCGTATCCTGCGCGCTCGGCGGAACAGGCGGACGTGGATGATGGTGGCAACACGTGGATGGCAGGCGATGATGGCCGGCCTGCTGTTGGCAGGGGCGGCGCAGGCGCAGCAGACGCCGCCGTCCGCACCGGCGTTCCCGGGAACCGCCGGG
>NZ_BAZI01000108.1 GCF_001310775.1 Stenotrophomonas pictorum JCM 9942 | reverse complement strand
CCCGCCACGACCGGCCGCCGTTGCGCTCCAGCAGGTTCTCCAGCCAGCGACGGTCACCTCCCGTCGCCAGCCCATCGAAGCCGACGCGCACGCGCGGGTGATCGCGCAGCTGCCGGTGATGCGCCAGCCCCGCACTGGCTTGCAACACATCGGTCAGCCACTCCAACTGCCAGTACACATTGCCGGCACCGCCAAATGGCCATAGCTGCGGCTCAGCCACGCGAGATGCCCTCCCAGTTGTTGCGAACGTGGGTCAACACAACCTTTTCGCCTGCGGCACTGGCCAGCGCGTTGGCCACCGCGTCATCACCGATGGCGACGATGGGCGTGGTGACACGGTCCGCACCGGCACCCGCAGCCAGGGTGGCGTCATACATGGCAGTCTGGCGGCGCGATAGCACGCGCTCTCCGGTTTGCAGGATGGCGGGCACTTCGTCCGGCTTGAGGCCGGCGATACCGCCGCTGTGATACCGAGGCGCTGCGCCGAACAGCAGCGGGCTGACGCGGCGCTTCACCGAGATACGACCTGCCACGCCGCCGGTGTGGGCGACGCCGGCAATGCCGCCTACCGAGTTGGCCACCATCAAAGCCTGGGCCGCAGTCATCAGCGAGGCAGCTGATAGGCCAAGCGCGGTGGCGCCTGACTGGATAACCGCGCCAGCTGCAGCCGTTGCACTGGCCGCCGCCCCAAGCTTCACCGCGCCCGCATCCACACCACCGCCCTTGTTGCCGCCGAACATGTTGGCAAGCGCACCGCCAATCTTCTGTGCAAGTGCCTTGGCCTGCATGTCGTAAAGCGACTGGGCAAAATCCAATGCGAGCTGGCGGACCATGGCGCCGGCCGACATCGCGCCCTCGCGGATGTTGGTGAACAGACTGGTGAGCGCGGACACGCTGGAATCGCCCACATCCTGACGCAGCTGATTCTGTGACGCGGCGATATTGGCGATATCTGCATTCAACGAATGCAGCAGCAACTGCGCGTTGGCGGCCTCTGCACTTGCCGGATCCAGAGTTGCCAGATACGCGAGCGCCGACTCACGCAGCGCACGGAACTCTGAAGCTGCGAGCCGGCGCGCTTCTGAGAGCTGGCGCTCACCCTCCACATAGCCCAGCAGCCCGCCTGCCACCTGAGCGCTGATACTGCTCTCCTTACCCTGGAGCGCCTCCGATATCCGATCGCCAGCTGCTTTAAGCTCATCCGCCTGAGCTTTGGCTACCAACCGGCCAATGAGGTTCTCCACCATCTTCCTGCCGGCGGCATCACTGTTGGCATCGAGCTTTTTGAACAGCTCTTGGTACTCAGCCTCGAGCTTCGCGCGCTCCACGGCGCCGGTGTTGCCGTCCAGCTCCATGAGCCGCAACTTGATGTCGCCCAGTGACTTGGCAAGTTCGTCCTCAGCCTTCTTCTGATCCTGCGCGCCCTTGGCGCCGATGTCGGCGCGGTCGCGCTGAAGGATCAGGATCTGCTCTTCCAGCTTTTGCCGCTTTCCGGCTTCCTTCGTCACCGCCAACTCAGCCTGGGCCTGGGCGATCTGCAGATCGATGGACTGCTGCTGCAGTTCCAGCCGTGTGGCGAAGTACTCCCGCATGCCGATCTCGTTCTCGGCATACAACCGGTCCAGCTCGGCCAGCGCCCGGGTGACCGAATCACGCAGCAGTGCATTGGACGCGGCAACGGCCTTGCCGGTGCCTTTGCCACCACCGCCGCCAGAACCGTCGCCACCCTCGGTGGAGGCCTTGCCACGCACGCGGGCCACCGTCGCGTCGATATCCGAAAACAGGGCGGTGACACCACGCTTGAGATCCGCAGCATCTGCGCGAAGCATCTCTCCGGTTGCCTGGAACCCAGCGACCAACGTCCTTCGCCGCGCAGTCATGTCGTCCATGACATCACCAACACCGGCGGCATAGGCCTTCACTGCGGCAACCGGCCCATCACTTTTCAGCGCATCCCAGGAGTTGCCGAGAGCCTTGAACGCGCCGCCAAGATCTCGAACCAGCCCTTCGGCTAACGTGTAGGTGGTCGCATACAGGTTCGCCATGATGACCGTGACGATTTCCACCACGTTCTTGAGCATCACGAAGCCGGCAGCCAGCACGCGGATGACACTGCCAAGAGTCTGCCCGAGATCGATCAGCCAGCTGGCCTTCCTTCCGAACCCCTCGGCGGACTCCTCACCCTCGCGCATCACCCCGGCAATTTGCTTCATAACCGTCAGAATCGGCTCAAAGAACTGGGGCAGATCGCGGGCTATGTCCCGCAGAAGAGCAACGAAGGCCTGTGTCGACCCAGTAGCTTCGTTCTGGTCCATCATAAATCTGACGAACGAATTTCGGATTTCGTTAAACGCGCCACTGATCGTCTTCGGCACCTTCGCTGCTTCATCCTGGAGGGCTTCGAAATCTTTGATCAGCGCTTGAGCGAGGTCTTTGTTACCAACCTTTCCGGCACTCACATAGGCCTTCACCTGCCCAGTCGCAATGCCGAAATACTTTGCTAGCGACTGCACGATCCGCTGGCCACCTTCATTGATCGAGTTGAACTCCTCAGCCTGCACGCGGGCACTGCCCAGCGCCTGCCCGAACTGGCGCATCACGCCGGCCGCTTCCTCACCGGTGCTGCCGGAGATGGCCAGCGCCATGGCGACAGCCTCCGTTAACTCCAGCTGTTTTTGCTGGCTCAGGCCCACCTGGTCCGCAGACTGGGAAACCTTGTTGTAGAGGCCTACAGTTTCCTTCCAGCTGGACTGTGTACGCTGGGCGATATCGAAGGTTTCATCCTGCGCGGCGTTGAACTCCTCCTGACTCTTGGTCGCCAGGCGCAGGCGGCCGGAGATGCCGGCCGCCTCGTCGGAAACCTTGGCCATCGCCCCAAGCGAGCGAAGCGAGGCGTATGCGGCAACGAAACCCACGAGTTGCGCGCGGGCTGCTTTCAAACCGTTCACCCAGCCCCGCGTATCGGGCCCGGATCGCGCAGCGTCAGTCTTGAGCTTGTTCAGATCGCCACGCAACACCGCCAAGCCCTGCTTGATATCAGCCAGGTCCGCCGAGATGCGTACACGTAGATTGGGGTTGGTAGCCATCAGCCGGTGAGCCCTTTTAGATACGCTGAAAAGTCTTTGCCGTCGTACTGCGCCGCACGTGCGGTTACCGCGTCATCCGCCAGCCGCCTGCGCCGGCTGCGCTCGGCCGCTTCGGTAAAGGCCCGAAGCTGGCCGAGCGTGTACTGCTTGATGTCGCTGAAGCTGTGCCCTTGTTCGATCAGGAGCTGGAGGGCGTCGGCCCAACCCCAGGCAGCTGCCGTGCCATGCCGGCCAGGAGGGGTACGACGTTCTTCGTAAAAAAATCGCGGTTCACCCGCACACAGGTCTGCGTGAGCCTCACGACGTCATCGAGGTTGGCGGCTTCCACATCGGCGACACTTACGCCTGCCGCGATCGAGAGCGCTTCGAAGAACTGCTCGCCGTGGTCACCGATCAGGTCGACGATCTGAATCACGTCGATATCAAGCTCGTCGCCTTCACCGGTAAGCACGTTGTTGGCGATCAGCGCATCGATCACCGGCCGGGCTGTGCGGATGAGCACGGGAATCCGGCCGACCGGGATCGGCAGGATCTCCACCTGCCGCCCTGCAAATCCCACCGACGTGCTGGCCGGGGCCAGCACGTCCACGTCAGCGGTTACGGGATGCGTCATGCCACGTCTTCCATGGTGACGGTGAAGTACTGCGACAGGCCGGTGCCCTTCGTCGTGTCGGCCATCAGGCCGCCGGTGACTTCGCCGGCGCCGTACTCTTCGCCGATCAGGCCCATGCTGGCCAGCAGGCCGCCGCTGACCTTGTGCGCATGAACACGCACGCGCTTGCCGCTCTGCGCCTCGTTCAGGCCCACGAAAAGCATTTCGTACTGCTTGGCCGACTGCGTGAGCGCCTCCACCACCTTCTGCGCGGCGTTGGCATAGGTGACCTTGATATTGGCGGCGCCAGACAACGGGGCGGTGATGGTGCTGCCGGCGGGGATGAAGATGCCGCCATCGCGAAACTCGTAGTCGGTGCCAGGTGAGTACGTAGTGGCGCCGCCGGCAGCCTTCACCGCGGTGATGCCGGTGGCTACCTTCGACAGCGGGGTAAAGCCACCCTTGTAGGCAACCACTTCTTCATCGGTGACGGTACCAGCGGCCACGGCGGTGACGGATGAGCGCAGGGTGCGGGCGAAGTTCTCGGCGGCGAAGTCGTGGAAGGTGTAGGCAGCCTCCACACCGGTAAGACGTGCTACTTCGTTCCGATTGCCGCCACCGGGGTTGGTGTGGTCAACCAGGTTCTTCTTCTCTTCCTGCGGCGAGAAGGTGAGTGCCGAGCAGTTGCCCACCTCTTCGAACGCGGCGGCGGCGCCGTACTCGCGGATCAGAAGTTTGCCGCTGCCCAGGTAGCTATGGTCTTTCATTTGTTAATCTCCAGTGGTGCCGCGGGGCGGCGGTTAACGGGTCAACTTGGGGATGCTGGTGGTGTAGCGGATGAGTGCGCCGATCCAGTCGGCACCGGCTGGCGCGCGCAGGGGTTCCATGGACTGGTAGGCTGGCTGCCCGAAGCCGGCCGGCCACGTCACCTGACGGCCTTCCATCGCCTGCTCGATGTCCTCAAGCACGTCGTCGAGCGATTCCTCGGCGGCCTCGCCGCCCTGGCGCTTGACGACGATGGCGACCGTGGTGAGCCTGTGGGTGCGCTGCAGGGCCGGGTCGCTCGCGCGCTCCTGCTTGTCGATGTAGACAGCCAGCCCATCCTCAACGTGCTCCGGATCCAGCTGGCCCGGCTCGAGCGTGGCCACCGTGCCGACGGTGGTGCGATATGGGCCGGTGCCATCGATGCGCTTCAGGTTCAGCACGAAGGCGTCCAGCAGCTTGCGGCGCGGCGTGAGGTCAGCCATGCGGCACCACCAGCCAGCGCACCAGCGATGCGTCGTCCTTGTGCTTGTCGGTGAGGCGGTAGGTGTCGCCGTCGACCACGACGATGCCGCCCTTCTCCGGCACCACCTGGACGCGCTGGAACGCGATGCTGATTTCGCCCAAGGCGACCGGTGATGCGTCTTCGCCCCACACCTGCGTGCCGCGGTCGACCAACACATCACATGGCACAGACGCGGAACCGGTGGCGGGCCCGGTGTAGATAGCGGCATCGGCCATGCCCGCTGCTTTGAAGCTGCCGATGGCGTCCTGGTCGAATGCCTGCAGAAAGGCCTTCTGGCTCATGAGTGCCCCCGGTACCTGGACGACTGGAGCGCCTTTTCCAGCTCGCGGTTAAAGTAGAACGGCATCAACCGGTCCCATTCCCGCTGCGCGAGCGCGAAGATGTTGTAGCGGGGCTTGTAGCGCGCATCGCGCGTGAAGATGAACACGCTGCGCACAGCAGAGCCGAAACCGGTTTCAATTCGCTCATAGACACCAGGCAGCAACCGGCCACGCTTCTGCTGCACAACGAAATACTCGCCACCGCGCTTGCGACGGGCGCGCCGACGCTTCTGGCTGGTGTCGCTCTGGTTCTGGTAGCGATCTTGCCGCGCGCCAAGCTGCGAGAGGATCTTGCTCACCTGACCGGCCTTGACGTTACCGAAGCGATCCAGCTCCGCGCCCTTGCCAGCGACAGCGAACATACCGGCAGGCATCGCGCCCTTCTGCTGCAGCAGCACCTCGAAGCCCTTCTTACGGCGCTGGCCACCATCCACCTGCGCCTGCAGATACTTGGCTGGCGCGGTACCGTTTGAGGCTTCGTCGCGAAGGTAGATCTCTGCAAACAGCTTCTGTGGCGTGGCCTTTTTGTACTGGGCGGCACGTACGGTCAACGCGGTGGGGCGATCAAACACGCGGCCGGCAGTACGTGCCCAGGTCTGGCGGATCTCGAAAGCAGTGGCGTTGCAAGCTGCATCACTGCAAAGCCAAGGTTCTGCCGCTCCAGCTCACTGAACTGGCGGCCCAGCAGGTTGTCCGCGTCAACCGCGATGCGCACAAGGCTCACCGGACACCCCCGCTACACAGCAGGGCGAAGGCCTGCAGTCCCTTCACTTGTGCATCGCAGGCGTCGGCGGCGCCAATAGCTCGGCCCGCACTTTCATACCGGTCTGCGGCGCCACCATCAGCGAGGGCGCCGGCTGCGGCGGCTGCGGACAGTTCGCTGGTGGCGATGGCTGCTTGCCAGCGGTCATGCAGCCGCTGGTTGCCAGCACGCAGGTCAGCAACAAGGCGATCAGAAGCGGCTTGCGCATCGGCTTTGTCCTTTTCGTATTGGGCGGCCACAGCGCTGGCTTTGGCCGCGTTGGCGCGCTCGGTGGCGATGACGGTATTGGCCTGGGCCAGCTCGGCCTTGGCTGCATCACGCTCGGTCATGGCGCGGTCACGTGCCGCGGCGGCGTTGTCGGCTGCACGGTGGGCGATGGAGACACTGCCGCGCTGCCAGACGACAACGGCGAGCAGAATCAGGAACAGGGCGGCGAGGTAGCGGGTGATCATTTGGCACCCCTGGGGTCCGGATCACGCGTGATGTGCTGTCCGTCCGCATCGAAGTGCATGACTTCCGCAAAGTCTCCGTCGTCACACTGATCACAACGAACCTCAACCCGCACCGCTTCCGGGTAGTCCATTTCGTCGCGCTGCACCTGGAGTTCGCGCTTGCAATCCGGGCAACGAAGAAGAATCAGAGCATCAACATTCATGGCGCAACCTGCTCGGCCAAACACTTGGCGTGACGTTCCTGTTGACGGGTCCACACGCCCTTGCAGCCATTCGGGCCCCAGTTCTGCGGGAGGGAGCAATCGCGGCCGTCTTGCTTCTTCCACAGCAGTAGCGCGTCGCACGCGGCGCGGTACAGGCTTGGCAGCTGGGCCGGGGGTGCGGTGCGGGTTTCCAGCAGGCGGCGGCGCATGGAGCTGTTACGCCAGTTGCCGATGCCGAACTGCCCAGTGAAGTCGACATACAGGTCGTACTCGCCCTGCGTGAGTGACACGTCGGGAATCGACGCCTTGAAGCGCACCTCTTCTTCGCTATGCAGGTTTCGGGCGAGCTGCTGGGCACGTGCACGCGTGATCGGCGCATCAGTGAGGCGCACCGGCGTGCCGTCTTCGTAGCGGGTGGAGCCGTGGCCAATGGTTGGCACATCGCCCTTGGTCGGGATATACGGCTTATGGACCACTTGGCCATCAGCACGAACGGCCGTGGGGCCGTCGCCTTCCTTCGCAACCCAGCCGGCGAAGGCGGCGACGCTGAGCACTAGGCCGGCGGCGGCCATACGCATTGGAGAAACAGCGCTGCGATCAGACATGGTGGTCCACCTCGCGCTGCAGCCGGCGCATTTCCAGCGCGTGGCGCTGGGCGTTGCGGCGGTCGTCGCGGTATTTGAAGATCACGGTGACGAGCAGGCCCAACAGGCCGATCACCACGCCGCTCACTGCTGCCATTTCGTTTGCGGTAAGCCCGAAGAACACGGCCCCCGCACTGCCGCCATAGGTGGTGACCTTGCTGGCAACGTTGACGGCAGTGGAGGTTTGATTTGCCATCTCTGTCAGGCCCTCGCTGCGCACGGTCATCCCCTGTTGGTTCATCTGGAAGCCCCACCACCGCACACGCCACCCGGGCGTCTGTGTGCGGTGGCGGGGCGTGGATCATGCCTTCAGCGCGCCGGCACCCGGCACGAGTTTGGCCAGCACCTTGGTGGTGCCATTGCCGGCCGCAGCGATTGCGATCGCGCAGTTCTCCAGATCGCCCGCCGCAGTGGCGGCAACGATGAACTGGCCGGCAGAGACGTCCCAATGCAACGCGGCACCTTCGGTGACGTCGGCGGTGGACAGCTTGGGAAGCTCGAAGACACCCTCGATCTGGGCGCTGCCCTTGCTGCCGCTGGGGATATCCACCAGGGCTACGGCGAGCAGCGTGCCGACGATGGCAGCCTGGCCGCTGGCGAGGTTGGCGGCAGCGGTGATATCGATCACGGCGCCGGGGAATTTGTAGTTTTTCGCCATGACGTGGGTCCTCAAGTGGCGTTGTTGGATTCGATACGAAACGTGTGCGGTGCGGCCGGCGGCTCGAGGCCGCCGGCTTGTTCCGTTACGCGCCCGGGTTGCGGGCCGCGCCGCG
>NZ_BAZI01000107.1 GCF_001310775.1 Stenotrophomonas pictorum JCM 9942 | reverse complement strand
CCGCTGCCCCACCGGCGAGGTCCGCGCCACCGGCGGCCATGCGCTGCCGGCACGGCATGTGTTCCACACCGTGGGCCCGGTATGGCGCGACGGCCGCCATGATGAGGCCGCGCTGCTGGCCAACTGCTACTGGCAGTCGCTGCGCCTGGCCGAACGGATGGAGCTGCAATCGATCGCGTTTCCGGCCATCAGCTGTGGCGTGTACGGCTACCCGCTACACCAGGCCGCCGATATCGCGGTGACCGAAACGCTGACCTGGCGGAAGAGCCATACCCGCCCGCTGCGCATCATCCTGGTGGCCTACAACGCGGCGGCATTCAAGATCTACCAGCAGGCCCTGAACCGCAGCGGCCAGATCGACAGCAGCGGGGGCAGCTCGGCATTGATGCAGGGTCTGGCGGCCGCGACCTGAGCCAGGAGCCGGGAAGGAAAAACGAAAACGCCGGCACAGGGCCGGCGTTTCGCTGTTTCAGGACACGGAAGAGGCGGTCAGCCTTCCCACTTGCCCAGTGCGGCCAGGCCGTTTTCCTTCGCACGCTCGTACACGGTCTTCTGCGCAGCGGCGTAGTTGCCTTCATGTCCTTGGCCCACAACTTCAGCGCGGCCTGCTGCATGGCACGGCCGTAGGAGAAGCTCAGCGGCCACGGCAGGGTGCCCAGCTGGTTCATGGCATTGAGGTGGGCGGTGGACTGCTCGTCGCTCTGGCCGCCGGACAGGAACACGATGCCCGGCAGGATCGCCGGCACCACCGACTTCAGGCACATCACGGTCGATTCGGCCACTTCCTCGACATCGGCCTGCTCGTCGCAGCCCTTGCCGGAGATGACCATCGAGGCCTTCAGGATGGTGCCTTCCAGCACCACGTTCTGCTGGTACAGCGCATCGAACAGCGCGCGCAGGGTGGCCTCGGTGACTTCGTAGCAGGTCTCGATGTCGTGGTCGCCGTCCATGATCACTTCCGGCTCGACCATCGGCACCAGGCCGGCTTCCTGGCACAGCGCGGCGTAACGGGCCAGCGCGTGGGCGTTGACCTCGATGCAGGTGCCCGAGGGGATGCTCTCGCCGATGTTGATCACCGCACGCCACTTGGCAAAACGCGCACCGAGCTTGTAGTACTCCTGCAGCCGCGCGCGCAGGCCGTCCAGGCCCTCGGTGACCATCTCGCCCGGGCAGCCGGCCAGCGGATGCGCGCCGGTATCGACCTTGATGCCCGGGATCATGCCGTGGTCGGCCATGTACTTGGCGAACGGCACGCCGTCCTTGGTCGACTGGCGGATGGTCTCGTCGTACAGGATCGCGCCGGAGATGTGCTCGTTGAGCTTCGGCGTGGTCAGCAGCAGCTCGCGGTAGGCACGGCGGTTCTCTTCCGTGTTCTCGATCCCGACACTGGCGAAACGCTTGGCAATGGTGCCAGTGGATTCGTCAATGGCGATGATGCCCTTGCCCGGGGCAACCATGGCCTGGGCGGTTTCAGCCAGCAGTTCGATGCTCATCTCTTTACCTGTGACGGAGTGCGGGAAAACCGCGATTATAGCCCGCCCGCCCTGCGGGCTGGTCGCCCGCAGGGTCTGGCGCGGGTTTCGTCCCGTCCCGACAGGACAAAACCTGTCCGCTCCGATCAGCTTCCTGACCGGAGCGGTGACGCATGACGTCAGAGGTCGCCCAGGCCGCTGGCGCGGCCGTCGGCACCGACTTCGAGCAGGCGCAGGGTATTGGTCGCGCCCAGGGTTTCCATGTGCTCGCCGCTGGTGAAGACCACGCGGTCACCGGCCTGCAGCTGCCCGGCCTCGACCAGCAGGCGGATTGCACCGCGGGCGGCTTCGCGCGGAGTCAGGCCGCGGCTGTCGAAATTGATCGGGAACACATCGCGCATCAGCGCCATCTGCCGGCGCGCGCCATCGTGGCGGGTCACCGCGAAGATCGGCGACTTGGCGCGGAAACGCGACAGGAACCGCGCGGTACCACCGGATTCGGTCATCGCCACGATCGCGCGCACGCCCACGTGCTGGGACAGGAACATCGTGGCCATGGCGATGGCCTGGTCGGCCCGTTGCAGGTTGCGCGGCGAGGCGTTGAAGTCGGTTTCGGTCTGGAACTGGCGCTCGGCCCCCAGGCAGATGCGGGCCATCGCCTCGACCGCCTTGACCGGATAGGCACCGGCCGCGGTTTCGGCAGACAGCATCACCGCATCGGTGCCGTCGATCACCGAGTTGGCCACGTCCAGCACCTCGGCGCGGGTCGGGATCGGGCTTTCGACCATCGACTGCAGCATCTGCGTGGCGGTGATGACCACCTTGTTCTGCGCCAGCGAGGCCTTGATGATCTTCTTCTGCAGGCCCGGCAGTTCGGCATCGCCGATCTCCACACCGAGGTCGCCACGGGCCACCATCACCACGTCGCTGGCCTCGACGATCTCCTCCAGGTTCTCGATCGCCTCGGTGCGCTCGATCTTGGACACCAGCGCGGCATAGCAGCCATGCGACTGGGCGATTTCACGCGCATCGTTCATGTCCTGCGCGTTGCGGCAGAACGACACGGCGATGAAGTCCACGCCGATCTTGGCGACGATGCCAATCAGCTCCTTGTCGCGCTCGGTCAGCGCGCCCAGCGACAGGCCGCCGCCCTGCTTGTTCAGCCCCTTGCGGTCGGACAGCACGCCGTCGTTGAGCACGGTGCTGATGATCCGCTCGCCCTGCACCTCGACCACCTGCAGCTGCATCAGGCCGTCGTCCAGCAGCAGCACGTCACCCGGACCCACGTCCTGCGGCAGCCCCAGGTAGCTGACGCCCACCTGGCTGGCCGTGCCCGGCCCGGCATTTTCGCTGGCGATCAGGTCGAAGCGGTCACCCGCCTTCAACTGCACCTTGCCCTCGGCAAAGCGCTCGATGCGGATCTTCGGGCCCGGCAGGTCGGCCAGGATGCCCACTTCCATACCGACGCGGGCCGCGGCGGCGCGTACTTCGGCGGCACGCTTGGCCTGACCGGAAGGATCACCGTGGGAGAAGTTCAGACGCACCACGTTCACGCCGGCGCGGAACAGATCGTCCAGCACGCCCGGCGCGTCGGTTGCAGGCCCGAGGGTGGCGAGGATCTTGGTACGGCGCTGGCGTTCGATCATTGTGTGGAGTCTCCCTGAAAGACCATCGAAATTAGCATATTCGCGCTATGACAACGATGTCGCGGCGAGTGTCGCCTGACAAATCCCGCGATGTCCCACAGACAGCAAAGACAGCCTGGCCAGACATCGGCGTGCGTACGCCATCGCACGTCCTCGACCACGCCCGTATGCGACACCGCCCTGACCCTTGCCGGTCAGGTGTAAACGACAGAAGTCCCGTCAGGCCATCAGCCCCTTCCCGCGAGACATCCATCTGACACCGGCCGGACAACAAAGACATCGCACCTCATCCCTCTTTTTCAGCGAATCGTCCCACCGTGCGCAAGCGACCAAGCAAAACGCCGGCTCGCGCCGGCGCTTTGCGTTCCATCAGGCCTGCAGCAGCAGCGGAATATCCTCCGGAGCTGCGGCCAGTGCGTGGACGCCGGCGGCCTCCAGTTCCTGCCGCCCGCCAAAGCCCCACAGCACCCCGATGTTGCGCATGCCATGGTGGCGGGCGCCCTCGATATCCATGCGGCGGTCGCCGATCATCCAGCAATCGGCCGGCTGCAGTGACAGCCGCCCCAGCGCCTCGGCCACCAGCTCCGGCTTGTGGCTGCGCGTTCCACACGGGGTAGCGCCGATCACGTCCTCGAAGCAGTCACCGAACGGCAGATGCGCGACGATCCGCTGCGCGTGCGGCTCGTTCTTGGCGGTGACCACGGCCAGGCGGTGGCCGGCGGCTTTCAACGAACGCACCACCTCGCCGACGCCGGATAGATCTCGTGCTCCTTCCAGCCGTCGCTGTCGAAGCGCTCGCGGTACAGCTCCACCGCCTGCTCGACCTGCTGCCGATCCCCGAACACCGGCGCGAAGCTGGTACGCAGCGCCGGACCGATCCAGCGCCGCAGTTCGTTCTCCGCCGGCACCGGCTGGCCCATCTTCTCCAGCGCATAGGCCACGCAACGGGTGATGCCCACCGACGATTCGATCAGGGTGCCATCCAGATCGAAAAACAGCACATCGCGGCTCACGATCCGCGGGCCTCCAGCGCGGCCACGGCCGGCAGGGTCTTGCCCTCCAGGAACTCCAGGAACGCACCGCCGCCGGTGGAGATGTAGCTCACTTCCTTGGCGATGCCGTACTTGTCCACCGCCGCCAGGGTGTCACCGCCACCGGCGATCGAGAACGCCTTGGAACTGGCGATGGCGCGCGCCAGCGCCTCGGTGCCCTTGCCGAACGCGTCGAACTCGAACACGCCTACGGGTCCGTTCCAGACCACGGTGCCGGCCTTGGCGATCAGCTCGGCGTATTGCGTGGCGGTGGCCGAGCCGATATCCAGGATCATGTCATCGCTGCCCACCGCAGCCACCGGCTTGATGGTGGCCGGGGCGTCGGCGGCGAAGGCCGGGGCCACCACCACGTCGGTCGGCAGCGGAATCTCGGCGCCGCGCGCCTTGGCGTCGGCGTCGATCTTGCGTGCGGTATCAAGCAGGTCGTTCTCGACCAGCGATTTGCCCACGCCATGACCTTCGGCCGCGATGAAGGTGTTGGCGATACCGCCACCGACGATCAGCTGGTCGACCTTGCCGACCAGGCTGGACAGCAGTTCCAGCTTGGTCGAGACCTTGGAGCCGGCCACGATCGCCAGCAGCGGGCGCGCCGGGTTGGCCAGCGCCTTGTCCAGCGCGTCCAGCTCGGCCATCAGCAGCGGGCCACCGGCAGCAACCGGGGCGAAACGGATCACGCCGTGGGTCGAGGCCTGGGCGCGGTGCGCGGTACCAAAGGCGTCCATCACGAACACATCGCACAGCGCGGCGTATTTCTTCGACAGGGCTTCATCGTCGGCCTTCTCGCCGACGTTCATGCGGCAGTTCTCCAGCAGCACGATCTGGCCCGGGGCCACGTCCACGCCGTCCACCCAGTCCTTGACCAGCGGCACGTCCACGCCCAGCAGTTCGGACAGGCGCCTGGCCACCGGCGCCAGCGAATCAGCGGCGCTCCACACGCCTTCCTTGGGGCGGCCCAGGTGCGAGGTCACCAGCACCGCGGCGCCCTTCTCCAGCGCCAGCTTCAGGGTCGGCAGCGAGGCGGTGATGCGCTGTTCGGAGGTGATCTTGCCGTCCCCGTCGATCGGCACGTTCAGATCCTGGCGGATCAATACACGCTTGCCGGAAAGGTCGAGGTCGGTCATACGAACGATGGACATGGCAGGATCTGCTCCGCAGGTGGGGTAGTCCGGCATTTTCGCCCGCCCTGCCAACCGGGGCAAACTGGAGGTCATTGCGATGCAGACACGTCTGTTCCAACCGGAGCTGCACAGCGCGCGGCTGCGGCTGCGCGAAGTCCGCCCCGACGATGCCCCGGCGCTGTTCGCCATCCATTCCGATCCGGTGGTGATGCGTTACTGGAGCTACCCGGCCTGGACGGAGCTGGCACAAGCTCAGGCCAAGATCGCCGAGATCAAGCGCCAGCGCCGCGAGCAGCAGATCCTCATCTGGGCGATTGCCGATGCCGGCAGCGACCGGCTGATCGGCAGCAGCGCGGTGTTCGCGATCGACCCGGATCAGGGCCGGGCCGAGATCGGCTACAGCCTGCACCGCGACTGGCAGGGCCGCGGACTGGCCAGCGAAGCGCTGCGCCTGATCCTTCGCCATCTGTTTGACGGGCTGCAGCTGCGCCGCGTGGAGGCCGATGCCGATCCGCGCAATACCGCCTCGTGCCGGTTGCTGGAGAGATTGGGCTTCGTCCGTGAGGGGCTGCTGCGCGAACGCTGGCGGGTGAACGGCGAGCTTTGCGATACCGCCTTCTACGGTCTGTTGCAGCGGGACTTCGACGCCCGCTGAAGCCGCACAGCCCCCGCCGGCACAGGGCCCGCCCCCTCAATCCTGTTTCTTTTGCTCGCCACCGCCACGCACCAGGCTCAACGCGAACCCCGCGACCGCCAGCGCACCCAGCACCAGTACCGCCCACAGCAGCAGATTCTTCCAGTCGTGCGGCGGCTTGGCCGGCTGGTATGCGGCATCGCCGGCACGCACGGCGCGCTCGCCCAGCATCGCCGTGGCCGGTTGCCACTGCCTGCCATTACGCGCGCGCAGGGCATCGAGCATCGGATCGAGGGCGGCATGCGTGGCGGCCACATTCGCACTGCCGGCCACCAGCAGGTAGGGGGCACGTCCCTGCGCCAAGAACACCGCGCTGCCGGGCCGATATCCCAGACGCAGCAGCGGCGCCCCGGCGGGGAGGGAGCCCGGTTCGGCCTGCAACCGCCACTGGCGATCGGTGAGGGTGCCGGAGGTTTCCAACGGCGCCGAGCGCTGCTGGGTGCCCCCCTCACTCAGGCTCCAGGTATTCCAGCCTGCGGTCAGCCGCTGCCAGTCCGGCGTGCGGCCATCGACACCGGGCCGATCCGGATCGCGACTGGACACACTCCAGCTCACGGCACTGTTGGCCGGCATCCGCACATCCAGCCGCTGCACCGGCACCCGGCCTTGCAACTGGTACAGGTAACCGTCCTTGGCGTTGCCGCCGGCCTCGGCCGTGAGTTCCAGCCACTGCCAGTCGCCGCTGTCCACCGCATCGACCAGTTCACCGCGCAGACCGCGCAAGGCCGGGGCACCGCTGCGCTGCAGCGGCACCAGCCGCAGGTAGCGCAGATCCGTGACGACCTTGAGAGTATTGCTGCGCAGTGCGCGGCCCTGGTTGTTCAGCTGCACCAGACGCACCTGCGGGTCGAGCACCTGCCAGCCACGCAGGTCGTCGCTGGCTTCCAGCCGATAGCCCAGATCCAGTGTCGCCCCGGGATCGGCCCAGTCCACATGCAGCGCGCGCAGCTTGCCGGCGTCCTCGCCCAGATCCACCAGCCAGACCGGATCTGCCGCCCCGACATTGCCGCCGGCCGCGACCGAATTGCGGATCGACAGCAGCTTGCCGCCGCTGTCGCGTTGCACCACCACACTCAGATCGTCATCGGCGGTGGTCGCCGCCACCGGCAACGCGAACCACGGCAGCTCGACCATGCGCGGCAGCCCGGACACCGGCGTGGCCGCCGCGTAGACCGCACTGGCCACCGGCTTGCCGTCGGCATCGAGCACCCGCACATCGCGCAGATCGCGCCAATAGGCGGCGGCATACACCGAAGCTTCCAGCGGCACGCGGTAAGCACCGGCGTCGGGCTGGGACAACCGCAACGGCCACTGGGCGGCGAAATCATCGGCGGCCTGCACGCTCATCGGCAGCAGGGCCAGCCACAGCAAACGCTTGATCATGCGGACGGGTCCTCGTCGTTGTTCGGGATTGCCGATGCGCGACGCGGCGGTGCCGGCGCCAGCCAACCCACCAGCGTGCACAACAGGCCGTAGGCGATGAACGCGCCGATACCGAGCAGATCGCCCAGGTTGTCGCGGTCGATCAGCAGCAGCTTGATCAGCACCACCGCCATCAGGATGGCACCGGCCAACCACAGTCCCCACTGCCCGCGGCGCGAACCGGAGACCCAGCCGACCACCCCCAGCAGGCTCCACACCACGGTCAGACTGGTCTGCGCCAGCTGGCCGCCCAGCAGACGCTCATTCCACGGTTCACCGCCCCAGTGGTGCACCGCGCGCAGCGTCATCACCGTGACCAGCACCAGCCCGGCCAGCGCCATGCCGACCAGCTGCGCCGGCACACTGCGTTGCTTGTGCCCTTGCCACAGACGCATCGCCGCCAGCACCAGCACCGCGATCTGCGCCAGCTCCAGCGGATTGAATCCCACGATCCACGGCAACGGCGCGGCATCGCCAGCGCTGACCAGGGCGGTCAACCACCACAGGCCGAGTACACCGAATACCGCCGCCTGCAACGCAGGTCGCCAGCGATCAAACGCCGCGCCCAGCGGTTGCGCCAGCCACGACCACCGCCGCAGCGACAGCACCGCCAACAGCAGCCAGGGCAATGCCAGCAGCAGACCGACCCAGCCTTGGGCCAGCGCGAAGCGACCTCCGAGGTGCCAGGCCAGCAGCGACAACACGGTCGGCCATAGCAGCCACCACGCCAGCTGGG
>NZ_BAZI01000106.1 GCF_001310775.1 Stenotrophomonas pictorum JCM 9942 | reverse complement strand
CGCAGGCCCGGCAGATCATCGCCGACCGCAAGCTGCCGCGCGCCGGCGAGCAGGAATACCGTTTCAACGACGGCACGCTGATCCGCACGCTGCTGGTCGATGATGCGCAGCGCAAGCAGTTGTCCGCGGGTGCGCTGGTGATCGTCCGTCATGCCGACGGTTTTGCGTTGCTGCCACGGGTGGCGGCGGAGAAGGTGCGTGAACGCGCGGCCGAACTGATCGTGCTCGACCACGGCCAGAGCGCGGATACCCCGGTGTCCACCGGCAATGCCGAGGATGACGCCTATTACGCGCAGTTCCAGGTACCCGACGATCTGATGTGGTGAGTCGCCGCGGCGGCGTTGTCCCGTCGTTCAAGCAACTGCGCTAGGCTGCGGTCACGTCATTTCCACTTCGGAGCTGGCAACCATGGCCACCGGTTGGGCGGGCGATACCGCCGTTCAGGATCAGATCGACGCGACGGTCGAAGACGCGATCAAGCGCGCCCGCAGCCGCCTGCCCAGCGGCCCCGGGCTGGAGCATTGCGAAGAATGTGACGCGCCGATTCCCGAGGCGCGCCGCAAGGCCGTGCCCGGCGTGCGGTTGTGTATCGCCTGCCAGCAGGCGCGGGACGAGGACGAAGCGTTCAGTGGCTACAACCGCCGCGGCAGCAAGGACAGCCAGCTGCGGTAGCCGCTGCCGGCGCAGGCCTCAGTGCTGCCCGGAGCGCAGCTGGAAGCTGCCGCGCCAGCGCAGCAGCGCGAACAGGCACCACAGCCAGCCGGCGCTGGCGATCAGCCCGCCGACCAGACCGATGTGCTGCATGCCCAGATGCAGGCTGACCTGGCTGCCGATCAACGCGCCGGCACCGATGCCGATGTTGAAGATGCCCGAAAACAGCGCCATCGCCACGTCGGTCGCATCCGAAGCCAGGTTCAGCACCTTGGACTGCATCGACAGCGCGAAGCTGATCATCGCCACACCCCAGATCGACACCAGCAGGTACAGCAGCCAGGCGTTGCCCAGGCCGGTGCGCAGCAGCAACAGGCAGGCGGCCAGGGTGCCGATCGCGGCCAGCAGGAAGCCGCGTGGCCAGCGCGTGCCGAAGCGGGCGAACAGCACGCTGCCGACAAAGCCCATGCCGCCAAACAGCAGCAGTACCAGCGTGGTGACATGCGCATCGAAGCCGCCGATGGCCTGTACGAACGGCTCGATGTAGCTGTAGCCGGTGAACTGCGCCGAGATCACCACCATCACCAGCACGTACAGCGAAACCAGCGCCGGGCGTCGCAGCAGCAGCGGCAGGCTGCTGGCCGAGCCACTGTTCTGGCTGGGCAGGGCCGGCAGCAGGCGGGCCAGCACCAGCATCACCAGCAGCGCGACGCCGCCGATGGCCAGGAAGGTGATGCGCCAGCCCAGCCATTCGCCGACGATGCGGCCCAGCGGGATACCCAGCACCATCGCCACCGAGGTGCCGGTGGCCAGCAGCCCCAGCGCCTGCGGACGCTTGCCTTCCGGTGCCACACGTACCGCCAGCGAGGCGGTGATCGACCAGAACACCGCATGCGCCAGGCGATGCCGATACGGCTGGCCATCAGGACCGGATAACTCCAGGCCACGCCGGAGAGCACGTGGCTGGCGATGAACAGCGCGAACACGCCCAGCAGCAGCCGGCGCCGGTCGAAGTTGCGGGTCAGCAGCATGCACGGCAGTGAGGTCAGTGCGACCACCCAGGCGTAGATCGTCAGCATCAGCCCGACCTGCTCGATCGGTTTGCCGAAGCTGCCGCCGATATCGCTCAGCAGCCCGACCGGGACGAATTCGCTGGTGTTGAACACGAATGCGGCCAGTGCCAGGGCGATGACGCTGAGCCAGCGCTGGCGGTCGCTGCGCGGGGCTTGGAGCTGGGCAACGGCAAAAGCGTCGCCTGCCTGCGGGGCAGGGCAAGAGGAAACGGGGGAGGACATCGTTGACTGGAGCGGCGACCGGTGGGGACGGTCAGTGGCGGCAATTTTCGCACGGACGGAAGGCACGCGCGTGAACCGCGCCGGTGGTGGGCGACCGGCGCAGACAGAAAGGCCGGCAATGGCCGGCCTTTTTCATCAGCCATCCCCCTGGATCGGCGCTGGCAAGGCGTCGGTGCCCCGCCAGCGGCGCAGACCCCGCTGGAAGAACAGGCTGTTGGGGATCTGCATCAGCGTGCCTTCGACCGGGCCGCCGATCTCGGACAGGGTGGTGTAGATCAGGTTGATGTCGGTGACCACTCCCTTCAGGCCGGGCTTTTCGCCGTTCTCCAGCAGTTCGATCTGGTCGCCCAGCCGGAACGGCCGGGTGGTGAAGATCAGGAACGTACAGAAGATGTTGGAGAGCACACTCCATGCGGCAAAGAACGCCACCGCGCCGACCGCGGCAAAACCGGTGAAGGCGGTCCACAGCACCGACGGGGCGACGCCGACCTGGTTGAGCAGGGCCAACGCGGTGGCGGTCCAGATGACGAAGTTGGACAGTCGCCGGATCGCCAGCTCGATCGGCGCCGGCAAGGTGTAGTGGCGGCCGAGACGGGCCAGCAGGTGCCGGGTGAACAGACGAAACAGCCAGGCGACAAGCAGGATCAAGGCGATCATGAGCCGGTGTTGATCGGTTCGAGCCACTGCTGCAGCGAGGGCGGGAGGTAGTGCTTCATCCGGGAAATCCTTGTGTTGCGTGACGCGCTGCCGTGGCTGCAACGCCACAGGAATACGTGATGCGATGAGGCTGATTGTCGATGACCCCGAGCCGGGCCGCCAGCACGGGACGCGGGTACCGCGCTGTTCGCCTAGCGGAGGGTCGCCGCCAGCGCCAGCCCCTGCACGACACCGAACGAGGGGTCGCCGTGGACCACGGTCGCACCCGGGAACGCCGCCGCAGCGGCGTGCTGGATGTAGCCGGCGCGTGACATGCCGCCGGTCAGGAACACCGCCGTCGGGTCATGGCCGATGTCGGTGCGGACCTGCTGCAGCAGGGCGTCCAGTTCACCCAGATAGCCGCGCGCGGCGCTGGCCAGTTGCGGCGCATCGGTTTCCACGCTCAGCCCCGGTTCGATGAAATTCAGTGCGCTGGCATGGTGTGCCGCGCCACTGAGCGCGATCTTGCAGCGCTCCACCTCACGGTACAGGCGCGCGGTGTTGCCGGTGTCCTGCAATGCCTGCAGGCGCGGGCCGTAGGGCGCCTCCACCGCGTCGTAGTTGTGCTGGCGGAAATCGCGCTGGCGGGTCATGTCCTGCACCATCGCCGCTTCGACGTAATGATGGGTGGGTACCCGGGTGATGCCGCGGCCGAATAGCGGCATGTAGCCGGCCAGGCTCAGCGCCAGATCGATATCGGTACCGCCGCGGGCGATACCCCAAGCGCGATGGATCCGCGGGGCGGCATCGCCGCCGACGCTGGCGTGGGCGATATCGGTGGTGCCGCCACCGACGTCCACGATCACCGCCTCGTGCCGCTGCGCACTGACCGCGTGGTAGTGCATGGCCGCGGCGGCGGGTTCTTCGAGGAAATCGATCTCATCGAAGCCGGCCGCCAACGCAGCGCTGCGCAGGATCTCCAGCGCCTGGTCGTTGCCCGCCTCGCCGATCGAGCTGCGGAACTGCACCGGGCGGCCGAGCAGGGCGCTGCGCACATTCTGGCCGAGCTGCCGGGAGGCGGTCAGGCGGATGTGTTCGAGGATGTGGGTGGCGATGCCGGTGATGGTCTGCCGGGCGCGCGGATGCAGGTTGTAGCCGAGCATGGATTTGGGGCTCTGCACCAGATTGCCTTCGTTCTCCTCGAAGTAGGCTTCCAGCGCATCGTCGCCATAGAGCGCGTTCTGCAGCAGCGCGGTGGAGCTGCGCGGCTCGCGGATGCGTTCTTCCATCCACTGCCGGCGCACGACGCGGATCGCATCACTGCGCAGCTGCTCGAAACCGCGCTCGCGGCCGGCCGCGCGGGCATCGCGCCGGCCGGATTCGATCAGCTCATCGAGCTGCTGCTCCAGCTGGGGCGTCAGCTCGAAATCGTTGGGGTCGCGCATCACCTCGGGGAAATACACCGTGGTGCGGAACTGCTGGGCCTGGCCAAAGCTGACCGGCACGACCTTGCCGTCGATCAGCGCGGCGGCGGCGGAATTGCTGGTGCCGAAATCGATACCGAGTTTCATGAAGCGTGAAGGCTGGCGGACAAAACGGCCGCGCACTTTACTACGCGGCCGGCAGCGCGGCGTGAGCGGCTACAATGAACGGTCTTTCATGTTGTCCGGGAGTCGCCATGTCCACCTCATCCTGCCCGCAGTGTTCGCTGGAAAATATCTATCAAGACGGCGCGCTGTGGATCTGCGCCGATTGCGGCCACGAATGGGTGCCGGGCGAAGCGGCTGCCAGCGCGCTGGTGGTGCGCGACAGCAACGGCAATGTGCTGGTGGCCGGTGACACCGTCACCGTGATCAAGGACCTGAAGGTCAAGGGCTCCTCGATCCCGCTCAAGCAGGGCACGGTCATCCGCAATATCCGTCTGGTCGAAGATGATGCCGAGCACATCGAAGGCAACTCGGAAAAGATCAAGGGACTGGTGCTGAAGACCTGCTTCCTGCGCAAGGCCTGAGCTGCCGTCTCAATGTGAGGGGCGCCGGGCCTGCAGCCGTCGCAGGCTGTCCAGCTTGGCCTGGTAGAGCGCGCGTTGCCGCTCGTTGTCGCCCAGCTGCCGCGCCCGTTCCATCTCGCGTTCGGCAAGCCGGTTGTCGCCACTGAGGAAATACGCGCGCGCCAGCCCGAAATGGAACTGGTGCGCGTTGTCGTACAGCTTCAGGGCGTTGCGGTAGTAGTGGATCGCCTGCGCATAGTCGCCGCTGCGCTCGGCCTGGGTGGCCTGCATGAACTGGTAGAACGGATCGCGTGCGCGGGCGCGGTCCAGCTTTTTCTGCAGGCGCGCGGCATGGGGAATGTCGCCGGTGCGCGTGTACAGCGCCACCGCATTGGACAACGCCGGCGCATGTTCGCCGTTGATCGCCAGCGCCGATTCCAGGTCACGGGCCGCGGCGGCGTTGTCGCCCACCCGCGATTCCAGTACGCCGAGGTTGTTCCAGGTGGCGACAAAGCGCGGGTCCATCTGCAACGCCGCATCGAAGTAGGCGCGCGCGGCGGGATAGTCGCCCGCAGCCAGATGCTCGACTCCCCGGTTGTTGTAGAAGTGCGCGATCGCACGCCGGTCAGAGATCGGGCGCGGACCGCGCCGGTCGTACAGCACGTTCTGGTCCAGATCCAGGGTGGCGTGGCGTCCGCCCACGCGCAGGCCGACATTCACGTGGCCAGCGGTGAAGATCAGTCCCTGGTCCTGGTACCACGACACCACCTGGCCGACCTCCTGCATCCGCGCATCCAGCCCGATCTCCCGCGCCAGCGCCACGAACAGCAGGGTGAAGGACAGGCAATTGGCGCGCCGCTGCTGCCAGACCTCGGCCACGCTCAGCGTCGCCCCGGTGTCGTATTGAAGGGCCAGCCCCTCCGGCTGGAACACCAGTTCGACCAGCCGTTGCAGCCGCAGCTCCGGTGAGTGCGTGGTGTCGATCACCCGGGTCTGCAGCTGCGCGCGCAGCTCCGCCGGGATGGCCATCAGCTGGGTGGGTGTGGGAAGTTCGGGGGGCGCGGTGGCAGGGGCCGGCGACAGGCTCGAGCCGGCAAGCAGGATCAAGGCATTCCAACCGATCATGGCGATCACCCGGGGGCTGCTGTTGCGCGACCAGTGTAGGCCTGTGAGAGGCGGGCCGGCGGGTTTTCACACAATCCACAACCGGTGTGGACCAGCCCTTGGCAAAGGTGTGGATAACCACCGGCAGGCCTTGTGCCACCTGCATTGCCGAAGGTTGGTCAAAAATTGATCAGGGGCGGGTCGGGGGCGGTGGGGTCTGCTAGTATCCGCGGCCCCAGACAGTATTGACCCGCCGCGAGGGCTCGGCCCGGGCCGGCAGGCTTTCTACGCCAGATCATGACGAAGTATCTTCCTTCTACCGAGGCCCAGCTGTCGCTGGGTCTTGGCAGCGACATTCCCACCGAGCGCCTGTTCTTCGCGGTGTTGCCGGACCCGGCCACGGCCGCGCGGATTGCCGAGCTGGCCGAGGGGTTGCGCGAGGAACATGGTCTGACCGGGCACCCGCTGGCGCGCGAGCGCCTGCATATCACCCTGCATCATCTGGGCGACTATGCGGGCCTGCCGCCGAGCCTGCTGGCCAAGGTGCAGCAGGCCGCTTTGCGGGTGCGGATGCCCGAGTTCGAAGTGTGCTTCGACCAGGTCGGCAGCTTTGCCGGCAACCGGCAGAATCCGTTCGTACTGCGCAGCGACTACGGCGCCGAACTGCTGCACGGGCTGCATCAGGAACTGGCGCGCTGCCTGCAGGGCGTGGGCGGGAAGCCGGACCCGCGTTTCACCCCGCACATCACCCTGCTGTACGACAAACGGCGGATGCCGATCCAGCCGGTGCAGCCGCAGCGCTGGTTCGTGCGCGAATTCGTGTTGGTCCGCAGTTTCCTGGGGCAGACCCGCTATCAGCTGGAAGGCTGCTGGCCGCTGGCTGAGCCCGCATCACTACTGGACTGCAGGCCAGGGCTTGCAGGCGGGCGTGGGCCTGCGAAGATGCCGTCATGGAAGAGCTGCCGCTGTCATTGCCGCCACCGCTGCTGGCCGAGGTCAAAGTCGCCTACGCGCAGCCGCCGCGGGCGTATCACAACTTCGGCCATGTGCAGGCGCTGCTGCACCACTACCGCGACGTCGCCGCCGGGCCCGGCTGGCAGCAGCCGCTGGAGGTGCTGCTGGCGGTGCTGTACCACGATGCGATCTACGAGGCCGGGCGTGGCGACAACGAGCTGCGCTCGGCGCAACTGGCGCAGCTGGCGATCGGCCGCTGGCTGGCCGATCACGATGTCGATGTGGCGCGGGTGATGGCGCTGATCGAACTGACCGCGCGCCATGGCAGCGTGCGCAGCGCAGATCTCGATCACGATGCCGCGCTGTTCCTGGACAGTGACATGGCCATCCTCGGTGCCCCGGAGGCGGTGTTCGACGCCTACGACCGCGGCATCGCCGAGGAATACCGCGGCAAGGTGCCCGGCTTCCTGTTCCGGCTCAACCGCCGCCGTTTTCTGAAAGGGGTGCTGGCGCAGCCGCGCATCTTCTTCAGCGACTTCTTCCATGCCCGCTACGACGCCGCCGCGCGCGCCAACCTGCGCCGGGTCACGGCCTGAGCGCGGCCACTGGCTAGAATGCGCGTTGACGAATTGCCGGTGCGGTCCCCGTGGTCGATGTAATGAACGTGCAGCCCCTTCCCGATCCGGACCCGCGTCCGCAGCCTCCGCAGGCGCCCGGTCCGAACGAGTGTTGTGACAGCGGTTGTCCGCTGTGCGTGCTGGACCTGTATGCCGATGAGCTGAACCAGTACCGGCAGGCGCTGGCGGCCTGGAAGCTGCGCCACCCCGACGCGCTGGACTGAGCCGCCGCCTCGACAGCCGGTTCCGCGGCGCAGGGGTACGCTGCGCATTCCGGTGATGGGAGTGGCTCATGACGCACGCGCGGCGGTTTGTCTGGGGGATGCTGCTGTGCCTGCTGGTGGTGCCGGCGATGGCGCAGCAGCACGTCAGCCACGGCCGTTTCGAGCAGGTGCCGGTGTGGTTGCCCGCCGGCCCGGTGCAGCGCGTGGTGCTGTGGTTCTCAGGCGATGGCGATCGTGCGCAGCGTGAGGCGCGGCGGCAGGCGCTGCGCCAAGACGGGGCGATGGTGGTGGAGGTCGATACCGGCCGCCTGTACCGGCGGGTTGCCAGCGAGGGCGGCGACTGTGGTTTCTCCGCCGGCGATGTGGAGAATTTTTCCCGCTACGTGCAGGCGTTCTTCCACGTGCCGACCTACCGTCTGCCGATTCTGGGCGGTGATGGCGACGGTGCGGCACTGGCCTATGCCATCGCCACGCAGGCCGACTCCGCGATCTTTGCCGGTCTGCTGACCGAGGACTTCTGCCCGCGACTGCATAACGCCACGATGATCTGCGGCGATGCGATCCATCGCGCGGAACTGGTGCCGCAGGCGTTGCGGTTTCCGTGGTTGAACGCGGCCCACCGCAACGGCGCCTGCCCGGCGGCGGCGCTGACCGGCTTCCGCACGGCGATACCGCTGTACCGCGATTT